>JBDGSQ010000117.1:0-10594 GCA_042217455.1 Haloferacaceae archaeon
TCAAGTTCCGCCCCTACTTCGTCGAGGAGGGCCAGCGGTTCGTCTTCCGCGAGGGACAGAGCAAGGGCGTCGGCACCGTCACCGGCGTCGACCCCGAGTGAGCCTCCGGTCCGGACACCGCGACCCGGCGAGCCTCCGGTCCGGACACCGCGACCCGGCGAGCCTCCGGTCCGGACACTGCGACCCGCCGAATCGCGCTCCCGGCGCGCCGCCGAGATTCGGTCACGCGACGTTCTGTAGGGCGAAACGACGTTCCAGCGGCGAGTGAATCTCACGAGAATAGTGAATCGTATTTATCTTCTCAGCTGTCGTATCAACCTCGATTACAATGGCTACCATCAACTGGCGAGCCGTGGGGTACGGCTTCCTCACCACGCTCGTCCTCGGACTCCTCAGCGGGTTCACCGTACCGGTCGCGAACGTCACGCTCCCCGCCGTCGGCTACGGCCTCGCGGGCATCATCGGCGGCGGCGTCGCCGGCTACATGGTCGGCGGCAAGCTGGGAACCGGCGCGATACACGGCGGCATCGCCACCGTCGTCGGGGGCTTCGTCGTCCTCGTCGTCGTCACGTTGCTGACCACGCTCGTCTCGCCCATCGCTGGTGTGGGACTGTTCGGCGCTGGCGTGCTCCTCCTGCTCGTGCAGGCCGTCCCCGGCGTCATCGGCGGCGCAATCGGCAGCATGCTGAAGGGACGCCAGCCGGCCGAGATGGGCAGGCCCGCGGCCTGAACGCGTCCGGTTTTTCACGACTATTCGTCCAACGTTTCACGACTACTCGCCCAGCGTTTTACGACTACTCGTCCAGCGTTTCACGACCACACGTCCACACCCACGAGTACGGTCTCAGACGGTCTCAGGTCCGCTACGACCGATGGGACACGGCGCGGGTTCTGATACCCCGAGTCGCTACCGCGCCCGGTACCCGTCGGGCGTTCGCTCGGCGAGTTCGAGCAGGACCAGCCAGTCGAGGACGCGGCCGTGTCGCTCCCGCCAGACCTCCTCCCACGTCCGGGGGTTCTTGTGGTGTTCCCACTCGGGGACGCGCTCGCGGAAGTGCTCGAAGGCCTCGTCCGCGTCGAGGGGCCCGCCCGCGGATTCGAGCGCCTCCAGCGCCTCCGCTGCGCCGTAGACGCGTTCGCGGAACGCGTCACGGAGGTGCGCCGGCGTCGGGTCCGCCCGCAGTCGCCTGAACCCCGAGGGCGTCTCCTCGGCCAGTTCGAGCGCCCGGAGGAAGGTGAGCCACGTCCGGGCGACGTCTCGGCTCTCGAACCCGACGCGGCGCATCAGGCGGGCACAGCAGTCGTCCTCGGTACCGGGGACGAGCGGGACGGCGCGCTGGGCGTCCGCGACCAGCGAGAGCGACGTCGGGGCCTCCGGGACGAGTTTGAACTTCACAGCCCGAACGACTCCGCGAGGACGTCCTCGTCCGTCTCGCCGTACACGTGCGTGGGGCCGTCGGCCACGTCGACAGTCACCGTCGCGGGCGCGAACACCTCGGCCGGAATCTCGTAGAAGTCCCACTCGACGTCCTCGAAGATGTCCACGAACGGGCGACCGTACTCCGCGGACGCGGTGGAGGGGACGGCGTCGAAGGCGTCCGACTCCTCGCGCACGTGGAGGTACACCTCGCCGCCGTACGCGACGGCGTCGTTCGTCCGCCCCATGGCGACGCCCTCGTCGTAACTGACGGGAGCGACGGGCGCGGACCCGCTCGCGGAGATGAGATCGTCCGGGTCGTACCCGAGTTCGAACAGGCGGAACGCGGCCAGTTCGGCGGCGCGGGCGGCGGCCGTGACGCTCCCGACCAGCGACCCCGTCGCGTACGTCGGGAGGAAGACTCCCTCAGCGTTGACGCCGGCCGTCTCGGCGACGTGTGTTGCCACCTCGTCGGTGGGGAGGGAGACGCTCTCGACTGCCAGCACCGTGAGGTCGAACTCGTCGTAGTAGCCGACCGCCTCGAACTCGGACTCCTCGCCGACGAGTGCGCGGGCTGGTCCGGAGCCGAGGCCGTCGAACTCCTCGAAGTCGAGTTCCCACCCCGCCTTCTGCGAGCAGAGGAGCGCGAGCGCCGGGTGGTCCGTCGAGAGTTCCACGTGGGGGCGAGGCGCGCCGGCGACGTCCCCCATCCGCGTCTGGACCGTGGCCAGCCCCGCCGTCGCTATCTCGGTCAGGAGGAGACCGGCCTCGATGCCCCCGTCCACGTCCACCCCGAAGTCGATGACGGTCGCGCCCGAGTCGAGTTCCCAGCCCTCGACGTTGAGTTCGCCGGCGAAGTCGAGCGCTTCGTCGACGAGTTCGATGGCGTTCCGGTTGACGCTCTCCATGTCCGGGGATGGTTCGCCCCCGGCAAAAAGGGTTCCCAGTCACCGAGCGCGGCGGTCGCCAGCCACAGAGCGCTGCAGTCACAGCTCACAGAGCGAGGTAGTGGCTAGAGCGAGGCAGTGAGTGGCTAGAGCGAAGCAGTGGCTTCCACATACCGAAGCGATCACTTCCAGTCAGGTCCGCTCGCCCGAAAAAATAGCCGGCTGCGGTCACTCCATCCGCGAGCGCGGATCGAGGATGTCGCGGAGGCCGTCGCCGATGAGGTTGAACCCCATGACGGTGACGAAGATGAACGCGCCGGGGAACACCGAGTACCACCAGTGCGTGGGCATGAACTCGCGCCCGCGGGCGACCATCAGCCCCCACTCGGGCGTCGGCGGCGACGCGCCGATGCCGATGAACGACAGCGACGCCGCCACGAGGATGACCCAGCCCATGTCCATCGTGGCCTGCACGAGGAGACTCGTGAGGCTGTTGGGCAGGAGGTGGACGAACATCACGCGGAGTCGGCCCGCGCCGAGCCCCTCGATCGCCTCGATGTACTCGGACTCTTTGACCTCCTTGACCTCGCTGCGGAGGAGTCTGACGTACCACGGCCACCACGTGACGATGAGCGCGAGCATCACGTTCTCGAGGCTCGGCCCGAGCGCGCCGGCCACGGCGACCGGCAGGATGAGCCGCGGTATCGACACGAACACGTCGGTCACCCGCATGATGAGCATCTCGACGCGACCGCCGACGTAGCCGGCCGCGAGGCCGAGCGGCACGCCGATGCTCAGCGCCGCGCCGACGACGAAGACGGCGATCTTGAACGAGATGCGGGCCCCGAACAGCACCCGGGAGAAGATGTCCCGACCGAGGCGGTCGGTGCCGAACGGGTGTTCGAGCGACGGCGGCTTCAGCGACTCGGAGAACTTCGTGACCGAGCCGACGTCGCCGGGGTACGGAGCGATGACCGGCGCGAGCACCGCGATGACGGCGATTCCGAGCACCATCGCGATGCCCACGATGGTCAGCCGGTTCTTCCCGAGGATGTAGACCGACCGCTTGACGGCCTCGATGACGCCGCGGTGGCGGTCGTAGATGCTCTCTCCGGTCACGTCTTCGGTCGCCATCACTCACCCACCTCGATTTCGGGGTTGATGTACGTGTGCAACACGTCCACGACGAAGTTCACGACGAGATACCCCAGCGCGAAGACGACCGTCACGCCGAGGATACCGTTGAAGTCGGTGCTGATGACGGCGTTGTAGAGGAACAGCCCGAGTCCCCGGATGTTGAAGACGATCTCGATGACCACCGACCCGCCGAGCAACAGCCCGTAGGACAGACCGACTGCCGTGATGGTCGGCATGATGGCGTTCCTGAGCGCGTGTTTGAGCAGGATGATGCGCGACCCGAACCCGTGTGCGCGGGACCACTCGATGTAGTCCTGATTCAGCGTGTCTATCATCGACGAGCGCATGATGCGAGTCGTCTGTGCGAGCGTCCCGAGCGACAGCACGACCGCCGGGAGCGCGATGTGCTGGACCGAAGCGATGAACGCGTCCGGTCTGAGCGACAGCGCGCTGTCGACGATGAACAGCCCCGTGACCGGTGCCGGGCGGATCATCTGTTCCGGGAACCGCCCGCCCGCCGGCAGCCACCCGAGGTGGTAGTAGAAGAGTAGCTGGGCGAGAATGGCCATCCAGAACTGCGGGACCGACACGCCGCTGATGGCGACGAACCGGGAGCTGTGGTCGACGATGTCGTCTTTGTAGATCGCCGAGGCGATACCGAGCGGGATGCCGATCCCGAGCGCGATGATGATGGCGCTGGTCGTCAGCTCGAAGGTCGCCGGGAACCGCTGGACGATTTCGGCCGACACCGCCCGCTGGGTCGCGATCGACTGGCCGAGGTCCTGATGCAGTATCAGGTCCCTCATGAAGTCGATGTACTGCTGCCAGAGCGGGTCGTTGAGCCCGTATGACTCCCGGATGGCGTTGATGCGTTCCTGGGTGGCTTTCGACCCCGCGATGACCGCTGCCGGGTTCCCCGGAACGACGCGTGAGATGACGAACACGAGGGTAAGAATCCCCCAGAACGTCACCGCCATCGCCGTCAGACGTCGGACGAGATACGTTCGGAACTCCATACGTCTTCGTCACTGACTCTTGTTGAACTTGTGGACGGGGATGTACTGCAGCTCGCCGGGCGTGTAGGTCATGTTCGAGATTGACGAGTTCTTGGCCCGGATGTACTTGTTCTGGAAGAGCCAGATGATCGGCACCTCGTCGATGACCAGCTCCTGCATCTTCTTGTAGAGCTCCGCCCGCTTCTCGCGGTCGCCGGTGGAGCGCGCCTCGACGAACATCTTGTCGTACTCCTCGTTCTTGTAGTAGGCCGTGTTCCACCCGTTCGGAGGCCAGTAGTCGCCCCAGTAGCGGACCGCCGGACCGTTCGGGTCGGGGTAGTCCGGCCACCCGTTGTACATCAGCAGGTCCGGCATCGTCTCCTGACTGGTGAGCTGTTCGTAGAGGTCGGCCCACGGGATGTCCTCGTGGTCGACCGGAACGCCGATCTCCTTGAAGTTCGCAACGAGCGCCTCGCCGACCTTGTCGTTCTCCGAGCCCTTGATCGAACGGAACTTGATCTCCTCACCGTCGTACACCGACTTGTCGAGGTGCTGTTTCGCCTTGTCGAGGTCCCGCGAGTACCGACCCTCGGTGACGCGGGGCCAGATTCCCTCGGGCCACGGCGTCCCCCACGGGACCGCGGTGTTGACGAGCTCCTCCGCGATTCCCTTGTAGTCGGCGGCGTACGCGAGCGCCTTGCGGAAGTGGACGTCGCTCGTCGGTTCCCGCTGGCACATCATGAAGACGTACTTGTTGTAGATGTCCACCGGCCCTTCGTAGAGGTCGACGCCGTCCTCCTGGATGACCTCCTTCATGTTCGTCCACGTGAGGTCGCGGGCGAGGTCGACGTCGCCCCGAGCGAGCTTCTGTTTCTGGGTGAGCTGCTCGCGGACGATGGTGTTCCGGTACTTGCCGATGTTCGCGTTGTCCGGAATCGCGAGGTTGTCGGGGAGGTCGGACTGGTCTGCGCGCCAGTGGCTGTCCTTCAGGTTGAGGACGAGCTCGTTCCCCTTGTCCCAGTTCACCAGCTCGTACGGCCCGGTGCCGTCGACGTTCGTCTTGAAGAACTCGTGGCCGAGGTGCTCGTCGTCCTTGTGTTCGTCGAGCAGCGTCGGGTTCATAATCGACGCGGTGATGAACGACAGCGCCGCCGGCGCCGGACCGAACGCGCCGTTACAGTGGATGGTGATCTCGTAGTCGCCGGTCTCCTCCACCGAGTCGTACCACTCGTACGGCTTCGACTGGCCGACCGTGAGCGCCTTCGCCCGTTCCAGCGACCGCCGTGCCGCGTAGGCGTCGAACTTCGTCCCGTCGTCGAACGTGACCCCCTTGCGGAGCCCGAACACCCACTGTTCGCCGCCGTTCTGTGGCTCCCAGCTCGTCGCCAGTTGCGGGCGGAGCTCGGTCGGGTCCTCCGGCGCGTAGTCCATGAGCTGGTCGTACACCAGCCCCAGCTGGACGAGGGTCGAGTCGTTGATCGCCTGCGGGTCGAGGTGCGTCAGCACCTGATTTCTCGCGTTGACGAACGTCGCCATCTCCGAGGACGACCCGCCGCCGCTCGTCGTCGTCTCGTCGCCGCCGCCGTCGTTCGACTCCGTCGTGTCGCCCCCGCCGCCACCGCCGCTGGTGGTCGTCTCGTCCTGCGGGGCGTTCCCGGTACAGCCGGCGATGCCGACGGTCGTTCCAGCACCCAGCGTTCGCAGCAGCCATCTGCGCGAACGAGTGTCACGGTCGTTGTTCTCAGACACCATAGAGCCATGTTTTATCGGGCCGGGTTAAGCATTTCGGGCTGGATTCCCACGCCGAACTCGCGGCGCGGAATCCACGTTGGCCCGTCACGGACCACATTCGGCGTCGCCTGTATCGTTCGGTACATCGCGTCACCTGTCGCAGGAAGGTTGATGCTCCCCTGTCGTGACACGTCACGACGTGCCAGATTCGACCGTCTGTCTGACCTACGACTTCGACGCGGTGGCCGCCTGGACCTCCTACGGCATGCCCGAGTTCCACTCGTGGGGCGTCTACGGCGCGGAGGTGGCCGCGCCGCGCCTGCTCGACCTCCACGACCGACACGCTGTCCCGGCGACGTGGTTCGTCCCGGGACACACCGTCGAGAGCTTCCCCGAGATCTGCGGGGAGGTCTGGGACCAGGGCCACGAGATACAGCACCACGGCTGGAGCCACGCGTCGCCGGCGTCCTTCGAGAGTCGCGAGGCCGAGCGGCGAGACCTCGTGCGGGGCATCGAGAGCATCGAGGAGCTCACCGGGCGAGCGCCGACCGGCTACCGCACCCCCGACGGGGGCTTCTCGGCGCACACCGTCGACCTCCTCGAGGAGCACGGCTTCGAGTGGGACTCGAGCGACAGCCAGCACGACACCACGCCCTACCGACTCCGGAAGGACTGGGACGCGCCCGCCGACGACCCGTACGACCCCGGCGTCGAGTCCGACCTCGTCGAGATTCCGTACGTCTGGCACCGCGACGACTGGATGCAGCTGTTTCCGGTCGTCTCCGGGCCGGAGTGGGTCGCCTACTCGACGGAAGCGGAGGTCTTCGACCGCTGGCTGGCGGAGTTCGAGTGGATGCACGAACACGTCGACCGCGGCGTCTACACGCTGCTGTTGCACCCCCAGTGTGCCGGACGAATCCCGTTTCTCCGCCACCTCGACCAGTTCGTCGAGACGCTCTCGGGGATGGACGGCGTGACGTTCGCAGAAGCGGGGGCGGTCGCCGAGGCGTTCGACTGAGCGGCGGTCGGAAGTCGGCGACCGTCGGTCGGGCGTCCCCGAACGGCGGTCGGGCGTCGGCGGAGCCGATAGCGCGGACGGCGACTCCGCCTCTGGGAATGACGTCGCGGGCGACGTCGCCGCCGGCGGTCAGTCGGACGACGACTCCGCCTCTGGGAATGACGTCGCGGGCGACGTCGCCGCCGGCGGTCAGTCGGACGACGACTCCGCCTCGGCGGGCGACGTCGCCGCCGACGCACTCTCGTCGTAGAGGTGGCAGGCCACCTCGCGCCCCCCGGCGTCGGGCCGTTCGGTGAGGACGGGTTTCTCGTTCACGCACTGCGACCCGACCTCCTCCTGTCTGTGACAGCGGGGGTTGAACGAGCACCCGGACGGGGGGTTGATTGGCGACGGCGGTTCGCCCTCGAGTTCCACGCGGGCGCGCTCCTCGTCGGGGTCGACCGGATGCAGCGACGAGAACAGCGCGTTCGTGTAGGGGTGCTGAGGGTCCGAGAACACGTCCTCCGTGGGCCCCCGCTCGACGATCTCGCCGAGGTACATCACCGCCGTGCGGTCACAGAGGTAGTTGACGACAGAGAGGTCGTGGCTGATGAACAGGAACGTGAGCCCCATCTCGTCCTGTAGCTCCTGCAGGAGCTTCAGGATGCGCGCCTGGACGCTCACGTCGAGGGCGCTCGTCGGTTCGTCGAGGACGAGGAAGTCCGGTTCGAGCATGAGCGCCCGCGCGAGACCGATGCGCTGGCGCTGCCCCCCCGAGAGTTCGTGGGGGAACCGCGACCGGTACGTCGCCGGTTCGAGGTCCATCCGGCGGAGCATCTCGTCGACGCGCTCGTCTGCGTTCTCCATCTGGTCGTGAATCTTCAGCGGTTCGACGAGGGTCTTCCGGACGGTCCGCCGGGGGTTGAGACTGGAGTCCGGGTCCTGATAGACCATCTGGATGCGCTGTCTGAGCTCGTTCAGGCGGTTCCCGTCCGCGCCGACGACGTCCTCGCCGTCGAACCGGATGGTGCCGTCGGTCGGTTCGATGAGCCGGAGGATGGCCTTGCCGAGCGTCGTCTTGCCACAGCCGGACTCGCCGACGAGGCCGACCGACTCCCCCTGCTCGATGGCGAGGTCGACGCCGTCGACGGCCTTCACGCTGTTCACCTGTCGCTTCAGCAGTCCCGCACGGATCGGGAAGTACTTCTTCAGGTCTCGTATCTCGAGAATCGGGTCCGTCATCTCACACCTCGAAGCAGGCCGCGTAGTGGTCGGGTCGCTTCTCCTCCAGTCGGGGGCGGTTGTCCCGACAGTGCTCTGTCGACAGCGGACACCGGTCGTAGAACCGACAGCCCTCGTTCGGATCGACGAGGTCCATCACCGTCCCCTCGATGGACTCGAGGTCGGACTGGTCGGTCCCGATTCGGGGAATCGCCTCCACCAGTCCCTTCGTGTACGGGTGAGTGGGGTTCTTGATGACCTCCCGCGTCGCCCCCACCTCGGCGGTCTGGCCGGCGTACATGACCACGACCCGGTCGCAGAGCCGGGAGATGACCCGGAGGTCGTGGGTGATGATGAGCACGGAGAGGCCGTACTCGTCGCGCATGTCGTCGATGAGGTCGAGCAGCTGCGCCTCCGTCGTCTTGTCGAGCGCCGTGGTCGGCTCGTCGGCGATGAGCAGTTCGGGCTGACACGCGAGCGACTTCGCGATGAGGACCCGCTGTTTCATCCCGCCGGAGAACTCGTATGGGTAGTTCTCGTATCGCTCCTCGGCCTGCGGGATGCCCACGTCGTTCATCAGTTCGACGGCGAGTTCGCGGGCCTCCTCGCGGGGGATGTCCCGTATCTCGCGGGCGACTTCGGCTATCTGCTCGCCCACCTCGTACGCCGGGTTGAGGGCGTTCGTGGGGTTCTGGAAGATCATCGCGATCTCGTTGCCCCGGATCTCGTTTCGCATCTCCGACTCGGTGAGGTCGAGCAGGTTCCGGCCCTTGTAGTTCACCTCGCCGCCGACGATGCGCCCCGGTTCGCGGACGAGTCTGAGAATAGAGCGAACGGTGACGGACTTCCCGCACCCACTCTCTCCGACGATACCGACGATTTCGTTGTCCCCGACGTCGAGTTCCACTTCGTCGAGAGCCTCGACCGTTCCCCGGTACGTCTCGAACTGGGTAACGAGCCCCGAGACGTCGAGCAACGACCCCGTTTCGGCGGGAGCGTCGGAAGAGGATTGTGACTGCATCGAGTGTGCAATCTGTTACCAATAGTTTAAAGGTATGTGTCCTGTCCGTCCGAGTCGAGTCGCCGACCAGTCACTCCCGCTCGTAGACGACGTCGCCGCCGAGAACCGTCGCCTCGACCGCGAGGTCGCCGACCTCCGCTCCGTGCTCGTACGGGTCCCGGTCGAGGACGACGGCGTCTGCGAGCATCCCGGGTTCGAGCGTCCCCTTCTCGTCCTCGGTGAACTCGGCGTAGGCGGCCCCCCGCGTGTAGGCGGCGACGGCGTCGTCGACGGTGACCCGCTGGGGGTCGTACTCGGTGTTCACCGCGTGGTCGATGCCGTAGAGCGGCCCCGGTGGCATCTTGTCGCTCCCGAACGCGAGCGACACGCCGGTGTCGAGGACGTCGCGGTAGCGGTTGTTCACCGGGAGGGCGTCGGTACCGAGGCGCGTCTCGTAGAGACCGTCCGGCTTCGACCACTGCAGGAAGTTCGGCTGCATGCTGGCGACGATGCCGGATTCGGCCATCCGGTCGAGCGCTTCGTCGGTCGCCAGCTCCACGTGCTCGATGCGGAGTCGCGGCTCGACGTCGTACTCGTCGAGCACCGCCTCGTACCGGTCGAGGACGACGTCGATGGCTTTCCCGCCGATGGCGTGGGTCGCTATCTGCTGGTTCGACCCCGCGGCGAGGCGGTACCACTCCTCCAGCTGGTCGCCGTCGTGGACCATCTGCCCGTCGTTGCCCGGGTCGTCGACGAAGTCGTCGTGGAGCTTCGCCGTCTGGGACCCGAGCGACCCGTCCGAGAACGTCTTGAGCCCGCCCACGCGGAGGTACTCGTCGCCGAACCCGGAGGCGAGTTCCAGGTCCGACAGCGACTCGGCCTGCCACGACGGCGCGTAGAAGGTCACCCGCAGGTCCAGGTCGCCGTCGCGCCACGCCGCGAACAGCGCCTCCTGCTGGACGTTGCCGTGGTCGCGCACGCGGGTCAATCCCGCCATCGTCTGCACCGAGGTGATGCCGAGTTCGTGGGACCGCTCGATGGCGGCGTCGAGGGCGCGGCGGGCCTTCTCGACGTCGGGGTACGAGGCGGCGCGCACGCGGCCCGCGGCGTCTTCGACGACGCGCCCGGTCCGCTCGCCGCCCTCCGCTATCACGTCGTGTTCGACGCCCCCGAAGTCGACCACCTCGAACGCGCGGCTGTTTATCGTGG
>JBDGSQ010000144.1:0-10532 GCA_042217455.1 Haloferacaceae archaeon
GTTCTCCAGGTCGGATTTGACCTCCTCTTTGTCGACGCCGAGGTCGGAGGCGAGAGCCTCGGCATGTTCGTCGAGTTGCATCGCCGGGTGGTTCGCCCCCGGACGGTAAAAATCCGCCGCGTCGAAGGGGGAACGCGTCGCCCGTGCGGTCTGCGGGTCGTCACCGCAGAGACTTGCGAGCCGTCGTCTGCGGGTCGTCACCGCAGGAACCTGCGAGCCGTCGTCCGCTGGTCTCCACACTGGGACCTGCGAGCCGTCGTCCGCTGGTCGCCCCGACCGAAAGCCGTAACTCGCGCGGCGGTCAGTCCCCGACCATGGAGGTCGTCGTGAACGCGGCCGCGAGCGTCGACGGCAAGCTCTCGACGCGAGAGCGCAGGCAGGTCCGCATCAGCGGTCCGGAGGACTTCGACCGGGTCGACCGCCTGCGCGCGGCCGCAGACGCCGTCGTGGTCGGCGTGGGGACCGTCCTCGCCGACGACCCGCACCTGACGCTCGAAGAGGAGGACCGGCGGGTCCAGCGCCTCCGGGCGGGCAGGCCTGCGAACCCCGCTCGCGTCGTCGCCGACTCCCGCGCCCGCACGCCACTCGACGCCCGCGTCCTCGACGACGAGGCGACGACGTACGTCCTCGTCAGTGAGGCCGCCGCCGCGGACGACGTCGCGGCCCTCGAAGACGCCGGCGCGGAGGTCGTCGTCGCCGGCGACGAGCGGGTGGCCCTCGGCGAGGCGTTCGACCGCCTCGAGTCGGAGGGCGTCGAGCGGCTCATGGTCGAGGGCGGCGGCGAACTCATCTTCTCGCTGTTCGAGGAGGGCCTCGTCGACGAGCTCTCCGTCTTCGTCGGGTCCCTCCTCGTCGGCGGCCGCGACGCGCCGACGCTCGCCGACGGCGACGGCTTCGCCTCGGAGTTCCCCGCGCTCGAACTCGTCGGGGTCGAACGCCTCGGCGACGGGGTCGTCCTCTCGTACCGCGTCTGAGTCGTCAGCTCTCGTAGCACGTCCGGCGTCAGTTCTCGTCCCGCGTCTGCCCCATCAGTTCTCGTCCCGCGTCTGCGGCGTCAGGGGTGTCACTCGCCCACCTCGGTCGACTGCGGTCGTGCGCACCGCGGGCCAGTCTGGTCAATCGTTAAGGGCCTCGCGCGGAATACTCACCGACATGAGCAGTACGACAGAGAAGCCGACAGAGCCGGTTCACGTCGAGAGCGCAGACCACTTCGAGGAACTGCTCGGCGAGTACGACGTCGTCCTCGTCGACTACCACGCCGACTGGTGTGGGCCGTGCAAGATGCTCGAACCCACCGTCGAGGAGATCGCGGCAGAGACGTCGGCGGCCGTGCTGAAAGTCGACATCGACGAACTGCAGGGGCTCGCACAGCAGAAGGGCATCCGGAGCGTCCCCACGCTCGAGTTCTACGCGGACGGCGAGCGGGCAGAGCGCGTCGTCGGCGTCCGCGACAAGGACGAACTCGTCGACGTCATCGAGCGCATCTCCGGCTGAGGGCCGCCCGACGGCCGCGCGCCGCCGCTCACTGTTCTTCCGTCGAGCGCAGCGCGTCGACCAGCATGTCGTGGGCCCGCCCGTTCGAGGCGACCAGTCCGACGCTGTCGTGTCGCCACGGGTCGCCGCGGACGTCCGTGACGGTGCCGCCTGCGGCCTGCACGAGTGCGACGCCGGCGAGCGAGTCCCACGGGTGGAGACAGACGGTTGCGACGACGGCGTCCAGTTCCCCGCTCGCCACCATCGAGAGAGCCGCCTGCCCGCTCCCGAACCGACGGAGGTCGCCGAACCGGTCGGTGACGCGTCGGGTGGTCAGGCGGAGCCCCTCCCGGTGCGGCTCCCGGGTGCCGAACGTCGTCCCGACCAGCAGCGCCCCGGGGTCGGAGCGGTCGCTCACCGAGACGGGATCGCCGTTTCGCGTCACTCCCGACCGCGTCGTCGCGTAGGTGTCGCCGAGGGCAGGGAGGTAGTTGACGGCCTCGACCGGGTCGCCGTCGACAGTCAGCGCCGCGCTGGTCGTCCAGACGCGGATGCCCCGGACGTAGTTGCTCGTGCCGTCGATGGGGTCGACGACCCACGCCGGTCCGCGCTCGGGGACCGCGTCGGCGTCCCGGGCCCCGCAGTCGACAGCGTCGGCCGCGCCGCGGTCGCTCTCGCCCTCCTCGCCGACGACGGGCTCTCCCGGGAACGACTCGCGGACGGTCGCCGCCACCTCGCGTTCGACCCGCCGGTCGACATCGGTGACGGCGTCGAGCGGACCCCGCTTGGTTTCGACGTCGACGGTCCGTCGGAAGGCCTCGAGGGCGACGTCGCCGCCCTCCCGCACCGCGCGGGCGAGCACCGCCCGTCGCTCGTCGATGTCCTCCATGTCTTGCCACGCGCGGGGTCGGGAGAAAAACGTCGCGGTCGAACCGATTCGCCGACTCGCGGGCCCACCGGGCCGTCCCCGCGCCGGTCGCGCCGCTCAGAAGGGAACGTCGGAGAAGTCGTCGGACCCGTCGTACCCGCCGAACCCGCCCATCCCCGTCGACGCGTGGACGGCGGTCACCTCGTCGAACTCGGCGACCATTCGGCTCTTGAGCGCCTGAACCGTCATCGGCGAGATGCCACAGCCCGAGCAGGCACCGCCGAGGGCCACCCACACCTCGCCGGTCTCCTCGTCGATGTCTTCGATGGCCGCGCTCCCCCCGTGCATGGCTATCTGGGGGAAGTTCCGCATCAGGAACCGCTCGATGCGCTCGTGCAGGTCACTCGTCTCCCCCGTCGCTTCCTCGGTGTGCATACGTGTACGCACGCGTGCGTCGGTAATAGCGTTCTCGCTCGGTCGGGGCCGAACGCCTCCGCGCGTCAGACCGACTCGACCGGCGAGAGGTCGCCGGCGCGGGCACGCGCCCGTTCGACGATGGACGGCCGGGCCTCGAACTCGAGGAGGACGTGGTCGCTCTCGTAGGCCTCCTCCTCGACGTGGCCGTGGTCGTGGACCCACGAGACGAGGCTCATCGCGTCGTCGCTCATCGGGAGCACGAGGCGCTCTCGCTCCCGGTCCGGGAGCGTCTCCTCGATGCGGTCACAGAGGGCGTCGACGTTCTCGCCGGTCAGCCCGGACACCTCGACCGGGTTCGGCGCGAGCGCCGTCAGCGCCTCCTTTTTCGCCTCGAGCGCCTCGTCGTCCACCTGGTCGACCTTGTTCAGCACGGTCACGATGGGCGCCTCGTTGCGCTCGTAGAGCGTGTCGTGGCTGGTGACGAGCTTCTCGCGTATCGACTCGACCGACTCGCTCGCGTCGACGACCAGCAGGACGAGGTCGGCGTGGTACACCGAATCGAGGGTGGACTTGAACGACTCGACCAGCCAGTGGGGGAGTCCCGAGATGAACCCGACCGTGTCGGTCAGGAGGACGTCTCGCGTGCCCGTGTTCGCCCGCCGGGTCGTCGTGCCGAGGGTGGTGAACAGGCGGTCCTCGGACTCGGCCGTCGGGGCGAGGTCCGGGTGGAGATCCTCGTTCTGGTCGACGTCGAGTTCGTCGGCGAGTCGCCGCAGGAGCGTCGACTTGCCCGCGTTGGTGTAGCCCGCGAGGGCCACGAGGTCGAACCCGGACTCCCTGCGCTGGGCGCGGCGGGTCTCCTCTTTCTCCGCGATGGCGTCGAGCTCCTGCTTGATGTTCGATATCTGCGCCTTGATGTCCTCCTCGCGGCTCTCGTCGTACTCGCCGAGGCCCATGAACCCCGGGCGCTCGTCGCGCTTCGCGAGGCTGGCTTTCGCCTCGGCGCGGGGGAGTTCGTAGCGGAGTTCTGCGAGTTCGACCTGCAGCTGGGCCTTCCGGGTGTTCGCCCGCTGAGCGAATATCTCGAGGATGAGCGTGAACCGGTCGACGACGTCGACGCCGTCCGGTAGCTTCTGGCCGATGTTGAACGTCTGGTAGGGCCCGAGTCGGTTGTCGACGACGAGGCTGGTGGCGTCGCGTCGCCTGACGAGCGCGGCCAGTTCCCCGACTTTCCCCTCGCCGAAGTGGTAGGCAGGGTCCTCCGTGCGAGACTGGGTGAGTTCGCCGACGACGTCGTACCCGGCGGCGCGGGCGAGGTCGGCGATCTCGTCCGTGTCTGCGGTCCCGGAATCGACGCGCTTGGCGACGACCGCTCGCCCGGTCACGGGAGAATCAACCCCCGTGCGGCGTACGCGGCGTGGTGTGCTGCCTGCACTGTTTCGCGCTCAGCTATGCTCTCGACGTATTTAAATTCAGTCTCGAACGCGTACGACACTCGCGACGCAGACGCCCCGTAGAACTCGCCGTGCTCCGCCACCACCGGCCCGGCCGGGGCCGCCGGGAGCCGCCGGACGGCCTCCCGCGTGACCGCGAGCGTGTCTTCGAGCGTCGGTTCGGCCGCCCGCGTCGCGAACTCCACGCCCTCGACGCCCCGGATGCGCGACGCGTCGACGCGGGCGTGGACTGCGGCCGCCACCATCAGGTACTCGCCGTCCTCCTCGTGCCGGCCGCTTATGTCCACGCCGACGACGTCAGGGGCGGGGACGCTCCACCACGCGTTGCTCGCTGTCGGCCATGGGTGCCTACCACGGGGCGGATGATATTGAACGTTGCCGCGAAGGTAGGCCGGCCAGACGGCACAGCCGACGCCGCAGCGAGCGGACCGAACAGCCGACGGCGGGGAGAACGGAGTGCGCCGCCGTGGGCGGGTCACCGTCCGGAAATAGCTATCGTTCGAGAGACATTATTGCCAAAAAGACCTTAACCGAGAGCGATAGAGAGGCGTCCATGCAGATAGACTTCCAGCAGCTCGGCCTCGAGTTCGGTTCGGGGGCCGTCATCGGCGGCATCATCGGATTCGCCGCCAAGAAGATCGCGAAGCTCGTCGCGGTCCTCGTCGGGCTCGAACTCGCCCTCTTCAAGTTCCTCGAGTCGCGGGGAATCCTGACCGTCGACTGGTCGCGGCTGACCGGCGGGCTGGTGAAGGCCACGCAGGACGCCGCCAGCGGCACCCCGCCCGCGTGGGCGATGACCATCCTCTCGACGCTCTCGATCTCGGGCGGCTTCACCGCCGGCTTCTTCCTCGGCTTCAAGAAGGGATAGCCGCCGTCGCCCGCCCGCTCCCGTCGCCCGGTCGCGTCGCGCTACCGGGTCCGGAGTTCGTCCTTGTCCTTGATTATCTGCGTCTCGGCCTCGCCGCTCGTGTGCTCGTTCACGAGGTCGTAGAAGTCGTTCTGCAGGCCGGCCGGGAACGTCATCACGCCGACCCACGACCCGTCGCCCTGCCACTCCTCGCGCTCTAGCTCGCCGAACTCGCGGATTCGGGACTGGGCCTTCCCGGCGTACTCGGGCGGGACCTGCACCGCGATGGTGACCTCCTCGAAGCGGATGGGGATGACCGGCCGCAGCGCCTCGAGGGCGTCGTCGACCTGCTGTTCGACCGGCTCCATCGGGTCGACCCGGAAGCCGGCCTCCTCTAGGGCGCGCTCGATGCGCTCGGGCGGGTGCGGCGCGTTGTCCATCTGCGGGTTGACGGCGTTTCTGGCTATCTTGTCGATGAGCTGTCGCCGCTTCTGCTCTTGCATCTCGCGGCGCTGCTCGGCCGTGATCTGAATCTCGCCGCGCCTGACCACCTCGGGGATGATTTCGAGCGGGTCCGTCGTCTCGAAGACCTCCTCCAGGTCCTCCTCTGCGGGACGGTCACCCCGCGACGCGTCCTCGAAGACGTCCTCCGCGGCGATGACGTCCTCCAGGTCGCCCTCGAACTCGCCTCGCTTGATGGCGAGCGCGGCGTCCGGGTCGATGAGTACCTCGAAGCGCGCGCCGTGCGATTCGAGGCGAGCGGTCACCGCGTCGTCGAGTGATATCATACCTGACGTTACCACGCCCGACGTTAAAAGCCCTCCCCGCACGGCGGTGGCTGCCCGAACCGACGCCCGTCCCCCGATTTGAGAGGACGTCGTCCCCGCGAATCGTGCGCTCGTCGGCTCCTCGAACCGTGCGCTCGTCGCCTCCTCGAACCGCGCGCTCGTCGTCCCCTCGTGGCGGTCGCTCCACGGCCGGGACGCCGGCCGTCTGCGGCCCGGTCACTCGAGCGCGCGCTTCTCCTTCTGGACCACGCGGACGTCCCTGACGGCCGTCTCCGGGTACTGCCCGTCCTCGTCTTTCTCTGCGGCCTTCACCATGTCCCAGACGACGTTGAGCCCCGTCGAGACGCCCTGCAGGGCCTCCATCTCACAGCCGGTCTTGCCCGTCGTCTCGACGGCCACCGTGGCAACGATTCGGTCGTCGCGGACGTCGAACGCCGTGTCGACGTTCGTGATGGGAATCTGGTGGCACATCGGAATCGTCTCCCACGTGTGCTTGACCGCCTGCACGGCCCCGACTCTGGCTGTGGCGAGGACGTCGCCCTTCTCGACGTCGTCCGCCCTGACCGCCGCGATCGTCGACGGTCGCAGGCGTATCTCGCCGCGCGCGACGGCTCTCCGGGCGGTGTCGGGTTTGTCGCCCACGTCGACCATCTGGACGTTCCCTTCCTCGTCTGTGTGCGTGAGTTCGTCGTCTGTCATCGCTCTCCCCACAGTGCTCGGGGGAGCGCCCGAGGTAAGTCCGTCGCCACGAGTCCGTACCCCTGCTCGTCGACGACCGCGTCGCCGGCGCGCCCGTTCGCGTACGCGCCCACGGCCGCCGCGTCCAGCGGGTCGAGCCGGGGGTCGCGGGACGCGAGCAGCGCCCCCACCGCCCCGGCGAGGACGTCTCCGGTGCCGCCGACGGTCATCCCCGGGTTCCCGGTCCGGTTCACGCGGGTCCGCTCGCCGTCGGTGACGACGTCGTACGCGCCCTTCACGAGGAGCGCGTGGCCGAGGTCGGCCGCGAAGTCGGCGACGAGGTCCGCCCGCTCGCGCCAGTCCGAGGAGGTCTCGCCGCCCATCTCCCGGAGTTCGCCCTGGTGGGGCGTGCAGACGAGCGCGGCCTCCGTCTCCACCTCGGGGACGACCCGGAGGGCGTCGGCGTCGACGACGGCGCGGCCCCCGTACCCCGTCAGGAAGTCGGCGACGGCCGCGAGCGTCTCGGGGTCGTCGCCGAGGCCGGGACCGAACACCACGGCGTCGTGGTCGGCCGCGAGCGAGCGCAGCTCCGGGACGTGGTCCGGCGAGAGGCGGTCGCCGGCGAACGGTCGCAGGATGAGGTCCTCGCTGTAGCCCTGCACCTCGCGGGCGATGGCGTCGGGGACCGCGACCCGGACGAGGTCGCCGCCGGCCCGGAGCGCGGCCTGCGCCGCGAGCGCCGGCGCCCCGGTGTACGGCCCGCCGCCGACGACGAGCACCTCGCCGTGGTCCCCCTTGTGGCTCTGCGGGTCGCGGGTCAGCGCGAGGAGGTCGCCGGGGCCGACGAAGGTCTCTGCGGCCCCGGGGATGCCGATGTCGGCGACGGTCACGGCGGCGTCGAGGGCAGCGAGGCCGGGCTTCTCGTCGTGGAAGGTGACGACCCTGTCCGCCTCGACGGCGACGCCCGCCGCCTCGCCGGTGTCGGCGTCGACGCCGGAGGGGACGTCGACGGCGAGGACCGTCGCCCCCGACTCGTTGATTCGGGTCGCGGCGGTCGCTTCGGGCTCTCTGAGCGCGCCCGTCACGCCCGTGCCGAGCATCGCGTCGACGACGACGTCCGGGTCGCCGAGGGCGTCCGCGACGTCGGCGGAGTCGGTGACGGTCCGGGCGTCGAACTCGGCGGCCACGAGGGCGTCCCAGTTCTCGCGGGCGACGTCTGTCGAGATGCTCTCGGGGCGGCCGAGCAGGAGGACCGTCGCCTCGACGGCGTCGAGAAAACGCGCCGCCGCCATCGCGTCGCCGCCGTTGTTCCCCCGGCCGCAGACCAGCACCACCTCGTCGCCGGGGTCGGCGACAGCGCGTACCTCCCGGGCGACGGCGTTCCCCGCCGACTCCATCAGCTGCGACTGCGTCACTCCCAGCGCCGCGGCGTTGCGGTCGACCGCGGCCATCCGACTGGCCGTAATCATGCCCGGTCGTTGGAGCGGGGAGGCGAAAAGCGGTCGGGTGGCGGGGCCGACCGCGGCCGTCGCACGAGGCAGTCGCGGGAGCGCGACTCGCGGCGAGTGACGGAGCCGTTCGGGTGACGGAGAACGTCGCGACAGGGTCGCCCGGGAACCGACACGACCGCCCCGAGAGCGACAGGTATGTCGACCACAGGTCAGCACTGTCCGCCGGTGGTGTCGCGTGCGCATCGCCCGACGGAACGGGGACGGTGTCGGTGAGAATCTGTCCGTTCGCTGACGACCCAGAAGGGTTTTCTACCTGTAGTGAAGATGTGTCAACGTATGTCTGGGCTGCTCCCCTCCGATTCGGACGTCCGGCAGGAGGAGGGCGAGCCTCGCGTTCTCTGGTTCGACGACGAGGACGCAGAGCAGCTCATCGGGTCGCTGTCCTCGGACACGGCCCGAACCGTCCTCCGAGACCTCCACGAGAGCCCCGCGACCGCCTCCGAACTGGCCGACGAGGTGGACACGTCCCTCCAGAACGTCCGGTACCACGTGAACAACCTCCAGTCGGCCGGGCTGGTCGACGTCGTCGGCACGGAGTACTCCTCGAAGGGCCGAGAGATGAACGTCTACGGCCCGACCGACGACCCGCTCGTCGTCTGCGTGGGTAGCACGGACGACCGAAACGGCATCTTCGAGTCACTCCGCGAGTACGTGGGCGCGTTCGCGCTCCTCGCCGTGACGAGCGCGCTCGTCCAGCTAGCGTTCCAGACGGCCGTCTCCGACGTCGGCGGTCCGGGGACGATGCCCCGAATCGGCGACAGCGTCGGCGGCGGCGGCGGCGCGCTCCTCGGTGCGATACCGCCGGGCGTCGCCTTCTTCGCCGGCGGGTTGCTCGTCCTCGCGGCCGCCGTGGCGCTCAGTCGCACGAACGTGCTGTAACGATGGCGCGCGTCCCGAGACGACCGGTGGTCGCTTCGCTCCTCGTCCTCACACTCGTCGCGGGTGTCGCGCTCGGGTCGCACTTCGGCACCGGAGGCACCTCGGCCGTCCCCGGGGCGGCCGGACCGAGCGGCGGGGGCGTGACGAGCGGCGGGGCCGAAGAACGAGCGGGGTTCGCCGGAGCGAACGTCCAGCACGTCGGAGACCTGGAGAACGAGACGGGGTCGGGAGCCGACGACCCGGTGCGCGTGGGCATCATCGGCACCAGGTTCGACGCGCGCGACCCGGCGCTCCGCCCGCAGGTGGCCGACGTGCGCCGGTTCGACGCCTCGGGGGGGCGAATCACCCACGGGACCGCCGTCGCGGAGGTCGTGAGCCACACGCTCCCCGACTCGGAGCTCTATCTCGCCTCGGTCGGGCGCGAGCCGAGCACCGATTCGTACGCGGAGGCCGTCAACTGGCTGGTGGCGAACGACGCGGACGTCATCGTCGACGCCGGGAGCTACTTCCCGCAGTCGACGAAGGCCGCCCGGCGACTCGCGTCCGCGACCCGTCACGCGACGAGAAGCGGCGTCGTCTTCGTCACCTCGGCCGGGAACTACCGGCGGCGACACTGGCGCGGCACCGGGACGACCGGGGGGTGGGTCCAGTTCGCCGACGAAGACGTGCAGGTGAACCCCCTCGACGGGGGCGACCCGCTCGGCGGCCGCGTGTCGCTCCGCCTCTCGTGGAACTCGTCTGCCGACTACGACCTCTACCTCTATCGCTACCGCAGGAACGGCGAGAGCGCCGTGGTGGCGAAATCCACCACGCGGGAGAACGGCACCGGCGGGGCCATCGAGGCCATCGACGCGACGGTCCCCCGGGGCCGGTACTACGCCGCCGTCTACGCCGAGAACGGGACCGACGACCCCGGTCCGGTGGAGCTGTTCGCCGCCCACCACGACCTGAAATACGCCACCGACAACGGGAGCGTCGTCACGCCCGTGGCGATGGAGGGAGTCATCGTCGTCGGCGCGTACGACGCGACGAACGGCTCTGTCGCGCCCTACAGCTCCCGCGGCGACAACGCGACAGAGGTGGACATTCTCGCGCCCGAACTCGCCCGAACCACCGCCTCCGGACCGCTCCGCGGCACCTCCGCCGCCGCACCCTACGTCGCCGGCGCGGCCGCGGTGATGAAATCCCACAACGAGAGCCTCTCGCCGGCGGCAGTCGAGCGCATTCTGGAGCGGACCGCGGACGGGAACCGCGTCGACCCCGCCGCCGCCGTCGAGGCCGTAGACGGGGTGAGGATGAACGCGACTGCGACGAACGGGAACGCGACTGCGACGAACGGGAACGCGACTGCGACGAACGGGAACGAGAACGCGACTGCGACGAACGGGAACGAGAACGCGACTGCGACGAACGGGAACGTGACGACGGTGAGTCACGATTCGATGCCGACCCCGGCGACGGCGGTGTGACGAAATCCGGTGGCGACCCCCGCGAAGACCGCGTGTCGTGATTCGCCCCGGAGGACGTTCCGACGACGACCGGGCCGCCGCCCGAACCCCGTCCCGATGCGACGGTTCTTGTAGGAGGAGGCCACCAACACCGTTATCCATGCGTGGA
>JBDGSQ010000113.1:0-10281 GCA_042217455.1 Haloferacaceae archaeon
GCACTCGCCGGCGGGGACTGCACTCGCCGGCGGGAACCGCACTCACCGGCGGGGGTCGCACTCACTGGCGGGGAGCGCACTCACCCGAGGGTCGCGCGCCCTCAGTCGGTAAGAATCTCGCAGCCGTCCTCGGTGACCACGACGGTGTGTTCTGCCTGACTGACGAGTGTCCCCTCGTCCTCCTTGAGGACGGGGTACCCGTGGAGGACGTTCTGCTGGGTGAGCCGCCGTATCGACATGTCCGCGCGCGGGGAGTCGAACCACCGGGCCGCGAAGGGGAGCGTCCGGTACTCCTCGGTGACCGTCTCGAGGATCTGTCGGGCCTGTCGGTTGCGGACGCTGCGCTCGTTTTCGAGGCTGTATATCTCCTCTTTCGCGCCCTCGGAGACCTTCCCCCGCCCGTCGGTGGCGAAGGGCTCGACGGCGACGACGTCGCCGACTTCGAGTTCGACGCCGCGCTCTGACCCCCGGTTCGGGATGCTCGGACCGGTGTGGGCGTCCCACTGGGCGACCCCGTGGCCGGAGAGGTTGAGGACCGGGTTGTAGCCGTAACCCCGGATGACGTCCTCTATCTCCGCGCCGACCGCGCTCGTCTCGACGCCGGGACCGATGGCGTCGATGGCGGCGTCGAGGGCCTCCTCTGCGGCCTCGACCAGTTCGTCGTTGCCCGAGAGGTCGACGGTGACCGCCGCGTCGGCGATGTAGCCGTCCACGTGGACGCCGCAGTCGAGACAGACCATCTCCTCGCCGAACTCGGTGTCGTCGTCGCGGCCGGGCGTGGCGTGAGAGGCCTCCTCGTCGACGCTGATGTTCGTGGGGAACGCACAGCCGTCGGCGAGTTCGCGGATTCGCTCCTCGGTGTGCTCCGCCACCTCGAGGTGGGTGACGCCCGGTTCGATCAGCTCCGCCCCCTCGTCGAGGACCGTCCGGAGGACCTCGCCCGCCTTCCGGTACTTCTCGACTGTCTCGTCGTCGAGGGTTCCGATGCTCATGGGGTCGGATTCGGGTGACGGCGGGAAAGAGGTTGCGGCCTTCGGGGCGGCCCGTCGCGTCACTCGCTCTCACGCCATCGCCCCGCGCTACAGCGCCCCCGTCAGGAACGCCATCGCCGCCTCCCCGGCCAGCGCGAGCACCGCGCCGGCGACGCCGCCCCAGAGAACGACGGCCAGCAGGTCCGAGCGGACGTCGCTCCGGGACCCCGGGACCACGAGGAACTCGCGGCCGCCGTCGACGACGACGCCGATATCGCGGCGGGAGGCGGTCCCGAGGACGAAGACGTCGTCGCCGGGTTCGAGGGTCGCCTCCTCGCACAGGAGCGTCGAACCGTCCCGCGAGACGCCCTCGCGTTCGAGAACCGACGCGAGCGACGCCGGGGCGTCGTCGTCCGGGTCGACGGTCCGTTCGCCGTCGCCGGAGATGCGGAGTTGCGCGCCGTCCGGGTCGACGGGCACCGCACCCGTCTCGTCCCGGACGAGAAAGCGCCGGGCGCACTCGACGTTCGCGACCGTTTCGCGGTTGCGCCGCCGCTCGCGGTCGGTCCCGTCGGCGGGTACCGCGTCGACTTTCAGTCTGCAGGCGACCGAGCGCGCCCCGGAGAGCGGCGCCTCGACCGTCCCGCCGTCGACGTCTGACTCGGTCGCTTCCGTCGCTTCGCCGGCGCCGACCGTCTCGGCCGCTTCCACTGCTCCCTCCACCGCCAGCCGACCGGGGGAGGCGTCGCTCCCGTGGACGACCGACGTCAGGGAGACGACGAGGAGCGACCGGACGTTCCCGACGCTCCGCGCGAGCGGGATGCAGCCGCCGACGAAGAGCAGGCCGCCGGCGAAGTACGCCAGGTTCGTCCGACCGGGCACCTCCGTCCCGAGGGCGACGGGGAGCCACAGGCCGGCGACGAGCAGGCAGTAGAGAAAGAGGATGGTGGGCCACCCGACGCCGAACCGGGAGCGCCACCACCTGCGCCCGTCGCGCCCCTGTGCGCCGACGACGACGGCGAAGAACACCCCGACGGCCGTCGCGACGAGGAGGAGGAACACGACGTCGAAGTCGGAGACGGGGGCCATTCGTTCCTCCGAGATATGCCGAGAACCTATAGTAGTTACGTACAGGCGACCCGGCGACGTCGCCGTGTTTCTGCGCTCACTCGGACCGTTCGGCCACGCTGGTCTGCATCCCGTCGGAGTTGTAGGCGCTCCCGGCACCGCTCTCGTCGAGGACGATGACGCCGGCCCGCGAGCCGGTGAGTTCGGCGAACTCCTCGATGGCGAGTTCGGCCGCCTCCTGTGCGTCCATCCCGCGTTCGAGGTGGCGGACGGCCCGCCGGGTGAGCGTCGCCTTCGCGATGTCCTCGCCCGCTCCCGTCGCGCTCGCGCCGCCCGCGGGCGCGCAGTAGAACCCCGACCCGAGTTGGGGGACGTCGCCGACGCGGCCGGCGAGGGCGAAAAAGCGCCCGCCGGTCGACGTCGCCGCGGCGAAGTCGTCGCCGTCGTGGGCGACGGCGCCGACGGTGTCGTGGCCGCCGAACCTCTCGCGGAGCCACGCGAGGTGCTCGCTCGGCGTGCCCGCCGGGGGCTCTGCGTCCTCGAACCGCTCCCGGTTCTCCCCGGTCAGCAGGTCGACGCCGGTCTCGACGCCGAAGTCGGCCGCGAGTTCGACCGCGTGTTCGCCCGCGACGAACACGTGGGGCGTCTCCTCGAGGACCACCCGGGCGGCGGAGACGGCGTGTTCGACGCCCTCCATGCTGGCGGCCGCGCCGGCCTCGCGGTCCGAGGTCATCACGCCGGCGTCCGTGCGGACGACGCCGTCGGACTGGACCGCGCCGCCGACGCCGGCGTTGAACCGCTCGCTCGACTCCAGTACGTGAATCGCCTGTTCGACGGCGTCGAGGGGGGTCGCCGCGCTCGCCCCGGTCTCGGCGGCCTCGTCGAGGACCGCCTGCCGCGGTTCGGGTTCGTCGGGGACGCCGCCGGCACCGCCGTGTACGATGACTCGCATCGGTGGGTCAATCCGGGGGCGTGACCTTGAACCTCCCGCAAGCGGCGAGTGGCGGGGGCGACGGCGAAGAACGTAGCTCCCGTTACGAGGAGACCGGCAGGCACTTTACGGTGGTGAGTGAACTCTCGCGTGTTTATGAGCTACGACAAGGTAGAGATCCCCGAGCAGGGGGAGAAGATAACGCTCGCCGACGAGGAGACCGGTGAGCTGAACGTTCCCGCGGAACCGATCATTCCCATCATCTACGGCGACGGCATCGGCGTCGACGTCGGTCCGGCCGCACAGCAGGTCCTCGACGCCGCCGCGGAGGCGACCGGTCGCTCGATCTCGTGGATGCGCCTCTACGCCGGCGCGTCCGCCCGCGAGAAGTACGACGAGAACCTGCCCGACGACACCGTCGACGCCATCCGCGAGTTCCGCGTCGCCATCAAGGGGCCGCTGACGACGCCCGTCGGCTCCGGGTTCCGCTCGCTGAACGTCGCGCTCCGGAAGAAACTCGACCTCTACGCGAACGTCCGCCCGACCTACTACATCGAGGGCGTCCCGTCGCCGGTCAAAGCGCCCGAGAAGATGGACATGGTGAACTTCCGGGAGAACACCGAAGACGTCTACGCCGGCATCGAGTGGGAGGCCGGCACCGACGACGCCGAGAAGGTCCGGTCGTTCGTCGAAGACGAGATGGGGTACGCCGACACCATCCACGACGGCCCGGTCGGCATCGGCCTCAAGCCCATCAGCGAGTTCGGGAGCAAGCGGCTCATCCGCGAGGCCATCCAGTACGCCATCGAGAACGACCGGCCCTCGGTGACGCTGGTTCACAAGGGCAACATCATGAAGTTCACCGAGGCCGCGTTCCGCGACTGGGGCTACGAGCTCGCGGCAGAGGAGTTCGCAGACGAGACCATCACCGAGGACGAACTCTGGGAGGAGTACGACGGCGAGCGCCCCGAGGACAAGGTGGTCGTCAAGGACCGCATCGCCGACAACATGCTCCAGCAGCTGCTGACCCGCACCGACCAGTACGACGTGCTGGCGATGCCCAACCTCAACGGCGACTATCTCTCCGACGCCGCCGGCGCGCAGATCGGCGGCCTCGGCATCGCGCCCGGTGCCAACCGCGGTCACGGTCGCATCCTCGCCGAGCCGGTCCACGGCTCCGCGCCGAAGTACGCCGGGCAGGACAAGGTGAACCCGACGGCGATGATTCTCTCCGGGCGGCTGATGCTCGAGTACATCGGCTGGAACGACGCCTCACAGCTCGTCCACGACGCCGTCGAGGCGACCATCTCCGCGGGCGACGTCACCTACGACCTCCACCGCCAGATCGAGGGCGGCACCAAGCTCGCGACGAGCGAGTTCGCAGCGGAGGTCGTCGAGAACATCGAGGACCTCGCGTAGGTCTCGCGCCGCCGGTCGACTCTCGCGGTCGCGAGGACTCGACGGACCTCCCGTTCTTTGTGCGTCTGGCCCCTACTGACGGGTATGAGCGACGACCCGTTCGAGGACCTCCCGGACTTCGAAGACGACCTCGCACGTGCAGAACAGCGCCTCACCGTCAGGACCGAGACGCGGCGGTACGGGAAGCCGGTGACGATAGTCGAGGGGTTCGATTCGAGGGTGGTCGACGTCGAGGAGGTGGCCTCCGCGCTGAAACGGGCGCTCGCCACCGGCGGGACCGTCGACGACGGGACCGTCGAGCTACAGGGCAACCACGCAGCGCGCGTCCCGGACCTCCTCAGAGCGGAGGGGTTCGAGGTCGAGGACTGACCCGACCGCTGTCGAGCATTGAACTCGACGCTGACGGCGGGGACTGACTCGAACCGGCCGACAGGAACCGGTCCGGACGGGGGCGAGCCGACCGTCAGTCCGTCTCGATGCGGGCGACGGCGTCCCCGCGAGTGAACTCCTCGTTCTCGTCGACGAGTATCTCGCCGACGGTGCCCGCCGCCGGGGCCGGCACGTCGACGCTCACCTTCTCGACCTGAATCTCACAGACCGTTTCGCCCTCGTCGACGGTCGCGCCCTCCCGGACGAACCAGTTGGTGACGACGGCCCCGTCGACGTCCCGCTGGTCCTCCGGCCAGACGCCGCTCGGGTCCACGTCGGCGGTCATTCGTAGACGTTCCGGACCGCCTCGCCGATGTCTTCGGCGCCCGGGTTGACCTCCTGTTCCAGCGGGCGGGCGTACGGAATCGGGACGTCCGGCATGGCGACCCGCTCGACTGCGGTGAGGTCGTCGAGGGCGCTCTCGGCGACGCGGGCGGTTATCTCGCCGGTGACGCCGAACGAGCGGTAGTCCTCGTCGACGACGACGAGGCGGCCGGTCTTGCGCACCGAGTCGAGGACCGTCTCCTCGTCCAGCGGCACGAGCGTCCGGAGGTCGACGACTTCCACGTCGATGCCGTCGTCCGCGAGCGACTCGGCGGCTTCGAGCGCCCGGTGGACGTGCAGGCCGAGGGTGACGACGGTGACGTCTGCGCCCTCGCGTTTCACGTCGGCCTCGCCGAACGGAACCACGTAGTCCTCCTCGGGGACGGCCGTCTTCGGCCCCTCCGGGGCGGGCATCCACCCGAGACCCATCAGGCGCTTGTGGAACATGTAGACGACCGGGTCGTCGTCGCGGATGGCGTTGTGCATCAGCCCCTTCGCGTCGTAGGCGGTGCTCGGGACGACGACTTTCATCCCCGGCAGGTGGGCGAAGGTGCCGTAGAGCGTCTGGGAGTGCTGGGCGGCGTCGTTGTAGGTGCCGCCGACGGCGGTGGTGAGCACCATCGGGACGTTCACCGACCCCCCGCTCATGTAGGTGTTCTTCGCCATGTTGTTGTAGATCTGGTCCATCGCGACGCCGAAGAAGTCCGTGAACATCAGCTCGACGATGGGCCGCATCCCCTCCTGTGCCGCGCCGACGCCGGCGCCGATGAACGCCGTCTCGCTGATGGGCACGTCCATGATTCGGTCGCGGCCGAACTCCTCTAAGAGACCCTGCGTGGAGTCGAAGATGCCGCCGTAGTCGGCGACGTCCTCGCCCATGTAGAACACCTCGTCGTTCTCGCGCATCTCGTGGGCGATGGCGTCGACCATCGCCCGACTCATCGTGAGTTCGCGCTCGCCGGCGTTCGCCGCCATCAGCGCTCACCCCCCTCGACCGCGCCGGCCTCCGACCCCGCGAACACGTCCTCGTAGGCCGCTTCGGGGTCGGGTTCCGGCTGGTCTTTGGCCCACTCGATGGCCTCCTCGACGCGCTGTTCGGCCCGCTCGCGGATGTCGGTCAGGACGTCGTCTCCGACGCCGTGGTCCCGCATCGTCGCCGCGAGTCGCTCGATTGAGTCGTGCTCTCTCGCCAGTTCGCTGTCCACGTCGGGGCGGTACCCCTCCGCGTCGCCCATGAAGTGACCCATGCGGCGGTGGACCTGCACTTCGAGGAGCGTCGGCCCGTTGCCGTCGCGGGCCCGCATGACGGCCTCCTCTGCGGCCTCGTAGACGGCGACGGCGTCGTCGTAGTCCACGCGGGTCCCGGGCATGTGGTGGCCCTCCGCCCGCTCGGCGCCGTTCTGGACGTCAGTCACCCGCTCTTTCGGCATGCTGATGGCCCACTCGTTGTCCTCGACGACGAACACGACCGGGAGGTCGTGGACGCTCGCGAGGTTGAGCGACTCGAAGAAGCCGCCCTGGTCGATGGCCCCCTCGCCGAGGAACGCGACGGCGACGCTGTCCTCGTCGCGCTTCTGTGACGCCAGCGCCGCGCCGACGGCCGGCGGACACCCCTGCGCGATGATGCCCGAACAGGCGAAGTTGACGTCGGGGTCGAACAGGTGCATGTGTCCCCCCTTCCCCTTCCCGAGCCCGGTCCGGCGACCGAATATCTCGGCGGTCATGCGCTTGAGGTCGACGCCCTTCGCGATGGCGACGTGGTGCGGTCGGTGCGGTGCCGTCACGGTGTCCTCGTCTCTGAGGTGCGCGACGACGCCGGCGGCAGACGCCTCGTGGCCCGCGGCGAGGTGCAGTTCTCCCGGAATCGGCCCCGCGGAGATGTCGAAGGCCGGCTGCTTGCCCTCGAGGTACTCCTCCTGGAGTCGCTCCTCGTAGTGACGCGCCGTTACCATCTGCTCGTACATCCACTCTAGTTTGTTAACACCGGGCATGTCATCTCCCCACACAGACGTGGGCTGAGAGAGCCATAAAGATTCGTTCGGTCCCGGCGGCGCTGGGTCCGACGGGCGTCGAATCGCTACGCCGCCGGCCGGTCGCCGAGTGCGGTGGGCGCCGTAACGCTACGCCGCCCGCCGGACGCCGAGTGCGGTGAGCGCGATCAACGTGACCGTGTAGAGCGCGAGGACGCCGATGGCGGTCCAGTAGTCCCCGGTCGAACCGTTGTCGAGGATGACGTAGTCCATGCCGTCGATGAGATAGGTGACCGGGAGCAGTCGTCCGACGAACGCGAGGTAGTCAGGCATGTCGTCGAGCGGGACGAACGCGCCCCCGAGGATGACCTGCGGCGTGATGACCGCCGGGATGAACTGCATCACCTGAAACTCGTTCTGCGCCAGAAGCGAGAGGACGATGCCGGTCCCCAGTGCGGTGAACGCACCGAAGAGTTCGAGGAGGAGAAAGAGCCACACGCCGTGTTCGAACTCGACCGACAGGAAGAAGACGCCGGCGAAGCCAAGCACGATGGACTGGACGACCGCGAGGTAGCCGTAGCCGACGAGGTAGCCGACGACGAGGCCCGAGCGCGATATCGGGGAGACGAGGAGGCGTTCGAGCGTGCCCGCCGTCCGCTCGCGCAGGAAGCCGATGGCAGTGAGGATGTAGGTCAGAAAGAACACGAAGACCCCGAGGAGGGCGGGAGCCGCGAACTCCGGCGAGTCGAAGATGGCCCCGAACAGCCACGTGATGACCACGGGCACGACGACGACGAGACCGAGCGTCCGCCGGTCCCCGCGCAACCCCAGCAGGACGCGCCAGGCGATCGGGCCGGCACCGCGCAGCGTCACGGTCGCCCCCGCGTCTCGCCGAGCAGTTCGAGGAACGCGTCCTCCATGTCGTCGGTGCCGGTCCGTTCGAGGAACGACTCGGGCGTGTCGAAGTCGAGCACCCGGCCGGCTCTGAGAAACAGCACCTCGTCGCACCGCCGGGCCTCGCCGAGGTAGTGCGTCGAGATCAGCAGCAGCGCGCCCGCCTCCCGCCTGTCTCTGAAGGTGTCCCACATGTCCGCCCGCAGCGCGGGGTCCAGCCCCACCGTGGGTTCGTCGAGGACCAGCAGGTCGGGGTCGTGAACGAGCGCCGAGGCGAGACTCGTCCGGCGGACCATCCCGCCCGACAGCTCCGAGACGAGCGAGTCGCTCCGGTTCGTCAGGTCGACCACCGAGAGCGCCTCGTCTATCGCTGCCTCCCGGTTCTCGATGTCGTAGAGGCGGGCGAAAAAGCGCACGTTGTCCCGGACCGAGAGGTCGCGGTAGACCGCCTCGTGCTGGGGCATGTAGCCGATTCGCTCGCGGTCCGCCCCCGTCAGCGCCGTCGAGTCGACGCCGTCGATTCGGCTCTCTCCCGCGGTCGGTTCGAGCAGGCCGAGCAGGACTCGCAGCAGCGTGGACTTGCCGGACCCGTTCGGCCCGGCGACGCCGACGATCCGCGGCCCCTCCAGCGCGAGGTCGAGTCCGTCGACGGCGGTGACGTCCCCGAACTCCCGCGTGATATTCGTGACTGTGACGGAGGGCATTCTCACCCCCGGGCGCCGGCGGGCCGGCACGCTCCGCCCGCTGGCACCACCCCGGTCGGCGGCGACCCGCCGCAGGCGGCCGCGCTCACTCCTGCCAGTCGGGGTTCACCCGCGGCGGACTGAAGATGTCGACGCCCTCGACGGGGACGTCGCCGCGGTTCGCTGCGGCGTGCGGTTCGTCGCCGGGGATGACGTAGGAGTCGCCTTCCTGTACGAGCAGTTCCTCGCCGCCCTCGAGGATGAACGTGAGCGCGCCCTTCGTGATGTAGCCCGCCTGCTCGTGTTCGTGCTGGTGTTCCGGAACCGTCTCGCCCGGTTCGATGAAGAAGTGCTGGACGCTCGTTCGGTCGCCGGCCGCCAGTTGCGAGAGGTGGACGCCGGGGACTGCTTCGGTCGGGTCGACTTCGGCACGCGTGACGCGTTTCATGCCCAGTTCCGGGGCGGCCACCGGCATAAGTGTGCGGGCAGAGGATTCAAGCGCCGGAGCGCACAACTGGGTGGCATGTACGCGGTGGTGGGGTGTACGGCGTGTGGCAACCTCTGGCTGCTGTCGGACCCGGACGCGAGCGAGACGGCGCGGTGCCCCCGGTGCGGCCGCCGTCACCGGACCCGGAAGCTCAGACGGTTCGCGGAGACCGACGACCGGGAGGAGGCCCGGCAGGTGCGCTCTGCGCTCCTCGCCCGGAAGCGCGACGAGGACGAGACCCTCGCCGACCTCGAAACCGTCGCCGAGATGGAGCGCAGACTGGACGAGTCCGGCGTCGAGGACCGGGAGTATCTGGAGGGGTCGGGCCTCGACGCCGACGCCGTCGCCGAGGCCGGCGACGACGCCGCGACGGGGACGAGCGGGTCGTCGCGCAGTCGCCCGGAGGTGGTCCGCGACGCCCTCAGGGAACTGGACCGGCCGACAGAAGCGGACGTCGTCGCATACGCCGAGTCCCACGGCGTCCCCGGCGACAGCGCCGTCGACCTCCTCGAGAAACTGACTCGCCGGGGTGAGGTGAGCGAGAGTCGCGGCCGGTACAGACTGCTCTGAGTCGCGGTCACGCCGGCAGGACGCCGAGGACCCGCGCCAGCGTCAGCAGCGAGACGAGGATGGCGAGGAGCACCTTCACGAGGCGGAGCAGTCGGTAGGTGCGGTCAAGCGTCTGCGAGTCGCTCCCCGACTCGTCGCCGGATGCCGCGGAGACCGTCGTCTCGCCGCCGGTCGTTCGGCCGTCTACCGCCCGACCGCCCACGGACGGCGGGACGGCCTCCGACCCGGCGTCGTCGACGTCGCGGTCCCTGCGGTCGTCGCGGGGGTCGTACGTCGGTGTCATGGTTGGATGCGCCCGCCGGTGCTCGCCGGCGGACGCGTACAGGACTTGTCGACGTCGCCGCATAAGGGCGAGCCATGGGTGCAGAGCGGAAGTGAAACTGAACGCGAGCGCGTTCGCTGGGGTCCGAACGAGCGACGGCGGGGCGGAGACACCCGGTCACGGAACCCTTGCGCGGCGGTCGTGTGAGAAACGAGCGTGAAAGTGAACCGAACGCTGCCCGCATCGACAGGGGAGCGCGACCCCGCTGCCCGC
>JBDGSQ010000039.1:0-10256 GCA_042217455.1 Haloferacaceae archaeon
GAGCGTCCCGCGGCGGTCTGTCAGCCACCGGTGACGTCGCCGACGAGAAAGACCGCCGGCAACAGCGACCACGGCGAGACGGGGGAGCGCCCGCTCCGACCGCAGAGCGGTCTCCCGTCGACGTGAACGAACGCGTACGTTATTCGGTTGCGAGGTCGTAGTGACCGTATGAGCACCGAGAGACCGCCACGCAGGTTCCCGACGGGCACCGGACTGCTCGTCGGGTACGCGCTCGGCGTCGTCGTCGGAATCGTGGCGTGGCTGATCTCCGGTCGGGTGGTGGTGGGGCTGATTCTCTTCGTCGCCACCGGCACCGCCCTCGGCGTCGCGTTCGAGCAGTCGCGGACCAGTCGGCCGCTCACCCGGCGCGAGCGACGCACCGCGTGGCTCCTCCTCGTGGCCGGCGTCCTCGTCGCCGTCTTCCTGTGGGTCTTCGCGGGGTTCGCGGACGGGACCGCGGTGCTCGCGGTGCGCTAGGGTGGCGAGGAAACCGGTAGCGGGCGGCGGAGTCAGCGAGGGAGACGGGTGCTCCGGGACACACGCTTTTGTGGGTCGACGGTGAGGGGCAGGTATGCAGACGCGCGCGCTGGGGAACACCGGCCACGACAGCACCGTCGCGACGTTCGGGGCCATCGCGCTCAACTGGCTCGAACAGGAGGGCGCAGACCAGATGGTCGAACTCGTGCTGGACCGCGGGGTCAACCACTTCGACGTCGCCCCGACCTACGGGGACGCGGAGCTGAAACTCGGCCCGAAGCTCCGCCAGCACCGCGAGGAGATATTCCTCGGGTGCAAGACGCAGGAGCGAGAGTACGAGGGCGCGAGACGGAAGCTAGAGCACTCGCTCACCCGTCTCGGCGTCGACACGATAGACCTCTACCAGTTCCACGGCCTCGAGTACGAGGAGGAACTCGACACCATCACCGGCGAGGGCGGCGCGCTCGAGGCCGTCCGGGAGGCCAGAGACGAGGGCCTCGTCGACCACATCGGGCTGACGAGCCACGGCGACCCGGACCTCATCCTCGACGCGCTCGACCGCATCGACGACCTCGAGACGGTGATGTTCCCGATGAACCCGGTCGTCGTCGGGAAGGACGACGACGAACACGACTACGAGGCGGTGCTGGAGCGGGCCGACGACCTCGGGGTCGGCACCCTCGGCATCAAGGCCTTCGCGGGCGGTTCGTGGCCCCCGACCGACGAACTCCCCCGGGGAGACCGCCCCTACGCGAACTGGTACGAACCGGTCGACACCCCCGCCGAAATCGCAGAGCGGTTCGACTTCGCCGCCGCGCAAGGGCTGACGAGCGTTGTCAGTCCGGGCGACCCCAAACTGGTCGCCATGGTCCTCGACGCCGCAGCGCGCTACGACGGGATGGACGAGGCGGCCCAGCGCTCGCTCGTCGAGCGAGTCCGCCACGACGAGAGCCCGGTGCCGCGACAGCTACACCACTGACGCCCGTGGCCACCGGGAGCGCCCAGCTAGCAACTGACGAGCCGAACACACGCCGATGGACGTCCCGCTGACGGTCGCGGCGGCGCTCGAAGACAGACCCGTGAGCGGCGCGGTCTGCCTCGAAGCCGGAGCGGGGTACGGCAACGCGACGGCCGGCCTGCTCGCGGCGGGGGCGGCCCGGGTCTACGCGGTCACGAACGACCCCGACCACGCGGACGCCGTCCGGGAGCGAGTCGGCGGCGACGACCGGACCGCCGTCCTCCGCGCCGGCCTCCGGGAGGTGCCGCTCGCGACCGACGCGGTCGACCTCGTCACCGCCCACGGCCTGTTCAACGTCCTCCCGCCGGCCGCCGCCGAGTCGGTGGCGGCGGAGGTCACTCGCGTCGCCGCGCCCGGCGCGCACCTCGTCGTCGACGACTACGAACCGCTCCCCGCGGACGCCGCCGTCGCCGACCTGTTCGCCGTCGAGAACGCCGCGACCGAACTGGCCGCGGGCCGCCCGGCGCTGACGTTCTACCCGGCGTCGCTCCTCCGACGACTGCTCGCCGGGCTCGGCTGGGAGTTCGACCGCGAGCGAACGCTGCTCGACCCGGTGCCCTGGACCGAGAGCCACCTCCGCGCTCACGCGGATGCGACCCGGACCGCGGCGGCGACGCTGTCGGCCGAGTCCGACGAGTCCGGCGCGGCCGACCTCGGCGCGTCGCTCTCGGCGGAGGCCGACCGCCTCGCGGCGGCCATCGGCGAGGAGTCGGTCGGGACGATGTACAGCCTCGCGTTCCGCCGACCGGAGTAGTTGTCATGTCGCCGGGGACCGACGAGGAGTGGTGAGTCTGTTCAGCGTCGACGGACCGCCGCCGCCGGGGCCAGCACCCGCCAGACGACGCCGGGCGAGAGCAGGGCCGTCGGCGGTCGCTCCAGTCGGAGCACGCGGGCGAGGGCGTCAGAGAGGTGCGGGTCGTCGTGGGCGCGTCGAATCAGCCGCGAGAGGTACCGGTCGAACAGGTCGGTGCCGCGGGGCTTTGGCCCCTCGGTCTCCGGGAACTGGAAGTCCGCGCCGACGGCGGTCAGCCAGACGGTGTCGAGCACGTCCGCGGCCCGGTCGAAGAAGTCGGCGGCGAGGGTGTCCGCGTCGCCTCCGGCGAGCGTATGGTGCAGTTGCAGGGCGTCGAGCGCCGCGACCGACATCCCCTGTCCGTAGATGGGGTTGAAACTGGCGAGGGCGTCGCCGGTGACGACGAGGCCACCCGGAAAGCGGTCGAGGGCCTCGTAGCGGCGGCGGAGCGTCGACGGGAACGGGTAGTGGTGAACCTCCGGTGAGCGCCACGCGTGGGCGTCGAGTACCTCCCCGACCTCCGGCGTGGGGAGTCGGGCCGCGAACTCGCGGACGCCGCGCTCGTCGGTCGGCGGGTGGTCCCCGTGGAGGCCGAACACCGTCACCAGCCACCGGTCGTCCTCGACGGGGACGACGGTGCCGCCGCGGGGCGCGGACGGCGAAGGGGCGACGAGGTACGCGCGGCGGTCCCCGGGCGGGCGCTCCACCGCGACCGTGCTGTAGGCGAGGTCGACGCGGACCTCGTCGACCGGCGGCGACTCGTAGCCGTGGCGGTCGAGCCACGTGGGGGTGTGGGAGGTGCGGCCGGTGGCGTCGACGACGAGGTCGGCGTCGAGCGTCCGCCCGGTGCCGGTCCCGTCCTCGAACGCGACGCCCTCGACGCTGCCCCCGTCGTCGCCGGTGACGTAGTCGGTGACGCGACACCCGGTGCGGAGGGTGACGCCGTCGATACCGGCGAGGAGGTCTCGAATCGTCCGCTCGAACAGCAGTCTGCTCGCGCAGTACATCGGGAGGCGGGTCGGCCCGCGCGCGAGGAAGTCGCCACCGTCGAAGTAACGGAGGTCGCTCGCGAGGTCGACGACGAGCCCCCCGGAGGTGATAACGGCCTCGCCGAAACCCGGAAAGAGGTCTTCGAGCGTCGCCCGACCGGCCTCCAGGAGGACGTGGACGTGGGGCGACTGGGGCACCCCGCGACGGGCGGCCGCGCCCCCGGCGAGCGAATCCCGTTCGAGGACCGTGACCTCCCGGTACGCGTCCGCGAGGACGCGCCCGGCGAGCAGTCCGGCCACGCTCCCACCGACCACGACGGCGCGCTCGCCGACCGTCGAGACGCGCGCGCCGTCGTACCGGGGGACGGTTGCGAGTGTCACAGCGACCGATGCGTGACGGTCCTGAAACCACTGTTGGTTCCGCGAGATTCGCCCCCCACCGTTCGCTTGCGAGTCACGGGCTGGAGCGACGTTGCGAGGGGACGGACCTCTCACACTCGCGGGCCGTCACCGCGAGGGAGGAGCGCGAAGAGCGCCAGTGCGAGGACGGCCACCGCGAGACCGAAGCCCGGGGACCGCCGCGTTGCGGTCTGCCCTTCGTCCACGTGAGGTGACGTCTCCGCGGCGGTACGGCTCTCGGCGGCGACCGGCGTGTCAGTCAGTGACTCCGTCGGCGTCGTCACCGTCTCCGCTGGTGTCGTCGAAGTGACGGGGGACGCGACAGACACGGAGGTCCGCCTACCGTTCACGTCGACTGCGTGTTCGCCGGGGACGTCGAACGTGTACTCGAACCGGACCTCCCGCGAGTCGTTCGCCGGGACCGTCACAGCCACCCGTTCGACGGTCACGTCGTCGACGACGAGCTCCACGTCGGTCGTCACCTCGACGCGTCCGTCGTTCCGAACCGTCGCCACGAGACGGGTCGACTCACCGACGTCGACCCGGTCGTCAGTCCGGACGTCGGTCACGAGAGCGGAAGGCGCGGTTCCGTTCTCCGGGGCGGCAGTGCCCACCGCGAACCGAGAGAGGCCGGGTGACGACGCGCGGAAGACCAACCGGTCGCCTGTCGTCTCGACCGGCCCGGTCGGAAGCGGCACCCACTCGTCGTCGACGTGGCGGTAGAGCGTCACCGACTTGGCGTCGACGCCGGCCGCCGCAAGCGACTCCCGGGCGATTTCGAAGGTGACGTTCGCGCCGGTCACGTGCCGGTCGTCGACCGAGTGTTCGACCGTCAGGTAGCCGAACGTCCGACCCGGACGGTCGAGCGGGGGGCTCTCGTCTTCGCGCTGCCGGACCGTCAGCCGGTAGTACTCGTCGCGGTCGGTCGTTATCCCCAGTTCGCGGAGCGCCAGCCCCGAGTCGGTCAGGGGCGCCATGTCGAACGTCACGTCCGTCTGTTCTCCGCGCTGGGCCAGCCGGACGTTCACGTGGGCTATGCCCCCTTCAGTTCGGACGTCGACGTGCGGCGTGTCCAGACTGCGGGCACCGCCGCCGCGCGAGCGAGCCGGTCGAACCACGAGCCGCTCCGTCGACATCGCACCGACCGACAGCGCGTACGTGCCCGCCTCGTCGAACTGTCGAGTCAGCGTCACGGTCTCGGTCCCGCCGGCGGGAATCGGGACTGTCTCCGTCGCGACGACGCTGCCGTCGGCGACCAGTTCGACCAGGACGTCCGCGTCGCCGTCACCGGTGTTGGAGACGGTCGCGTCGACAGTGGCCGATTGTCCGGCGGTCAGTGTCGCGTCTCGGAGGTCGACGGAGGACACGGAGAGGTTCGCCGTGCCGCTCGGGGTGGAGTTCGTCAGCGGGGCCAGGATGCCGCCGGTCTCGACGCGCGCCCGCACCTCGCCCGCGTCGGCGTCGACCTCGTTCGTTCCGGAGGGGACCCACGCGCCGGTGGCGGAGTCGTATCGCCAGTCGTCGGTACCGGGGACCGTGACCCAGTGGTCGTCCCCGTAGCGCCACAGCCGGAGTGAGTCAGCGGTGTCCGACCACCGGCCGTCGAACGAGACGCCCACGTCGAGGAGTCCGTCGGGCCCGCGCGTGGCGACTTCGAAGTAGGTACCGACGTTCTCGTGGCCGACCGGGTCACCGGGGAGGTCCACGGGGGAGACAGCCCGGAGCGACGCGTCCCGACCGGTGAGCGAGACGACGGCGCTGTCGAGCGTCAGGTCCTCGACCCGCAGTCCCGGCGACTCGCCGGCGAGGACGAGATCCCACTCGCCGCTGTCCGAGACGACGGTGTCGGTGACAGTGACGTCGGGCGTCTCGGTCACGACGATGCCCGCGCCCGCGACGTTCCGAACGATGTTGGAGGCGAGCAGGACGTCCCCGGGGGAGACTCCTCCGTGACCGTCGTCGTGCCCGCCTGACTCCCCGCTCTCGTGACCGTCGTCGTGCCCGCCTGACTCCCCGCTCTCGTGACCGTCGTCGTGCCCGCCTGACTCCCCGCTCCCGCGACCGCCGGCGTGGCCGTCGCCGTGGCCACTCCCGTCCGGCTCGTCGGTCTCACCGACGACGATGCCCTCCGTGCCGCCGACGACGAGGTTTTCTCGGACCGTCGCCCCGTCGACGTCCTGGAGACTCACGGCCACGCCGTTCGCAGAGAAGGCGTTCCCGGAGACGACGGTTCCAGTGGCCCGTTTCACGCGGACTCCGACACCGTTCCCGGAGACGTCGCTGTCGATGACGCGCAGACCGGTCCCACGGGTGACGTGCAGCCCGAATCTGCCGCTGTCCGCCACCGTGCTCTCGCGGAGAGTGACCGCTCGGGACCGGTGGGTTCTGAAGCCGTGCTGTGCGCTGTCGCTCACCGTTACGTCGACCACGGTGACGTTGTCGACGTCGCTGAACTTGACGCCGACCCGGTTCGATTCGAGCGTGACGTCGCGCAGCACGACTCCCCGCGCCCCGCGCGCCTCGATACCGTGGCCGAACTCGACGATGGTGAGATTCCGCACCGTGACGTCGCTGATGGCGCCGGTCGCACCTTCGGGCGCGTCGGGGTCGTAGACGAGAACGCCCGCGTGACCCGTGCGCGGTCCGCGAGTGTGTCCGTCGACGCCGTCGACGGTGTGACCCGCACCGTCTATCAGGACGTCGCTCGCCGTGACCGCGAGACAGACCCCGTCGACGGCCGTGAGGTCACCGGCGAGCACGTAGCTCCCCGGGGCGTCGATGACCGTACAGGCGTGGACCACCGTGGGACCGGTCGCGTTTTCACTGGCCGTGGCGTTCTCGCCGGACTCGTCCGCGTTTTCACTGGCCGTGGCGTTCTCGCCGGCAGTTCCGTTCGCGACGGGGTCGGCGGCGGCCGTCGAGCCGTCGCCGTCAGTCTCGTTCGCGACGGGGTCGGCGGCGGCCGTCAAGTTGTCGCCGTCAGTCTCGTTCGCGACGGGGTCGGCGGCGGCCGTCGAGTTCCCCCCGGCGGTCCCGTTCTCCGCGGGAGCGTCAGTCGTGGTGGTGTCGCCCGCGGAATCGGCGGTGGTGACGCCGTCCTCGGCAGTCCCGTTCTCCGCGGGAGCGTCAGTCGTGGTGGTGTCGCCCGCGGAATCGGCGGTGGTGACGCCGTCCTCGGCAGTCCCGTTCTCGACTGGGGTCGTGTCGGCGGGAGCCGTGTCACTGACAGTCCCGTTCTCGACGGGGACATCGCTCGCGTTCCCGCCCGGGGGCGAATCGGCCGCGTCGTCGGAAGTCGGCGCTGTGAGTGCGTCGAGGTCGGCCCCCGAGAGGTCGACCGTCGGCAGGTCGGCCCCGACCGGAGCGGCGGCTCCCTGAAGCATCGCCGCGAGGACCAACACCGGCACGAACAGCGCTGAGACGGTGGTGTGCATAGTACTGAAATCTCGTCTCGTCGGAAACGGACTACGGGGGCCGACCGGAACCGAACCCCGGGTCCGACTGTCTCACCCTTCGAGGGGGTCGATTCCGAGGCGAATCCGGTCGGAGCGCCCGACCGGTACCCGGTCCGTGCTCAGTCGGACCTCCTCGCGCGCCGGGCCGCGAGCAGGGCCGCGGCGGCGAGTGCCAGCACCGCCACCAGCAGCCCGAACCCGGGCGTCCGCTGTTCGGTGGTCGTCGTCTCGGCGGTCGGCGTTTCCGCCGTGGTTGTCGGCGTGGTCGTCGCCGCCGTCGTCACCTCGGAGACGGTCAGCGAACCGGCCCCGACGCCGTTCACCGTGACGGAGGGAGAGCCGGCCTCCGCGACAGTCCACGCGAGCGTGACCGTCCTGCTCTCGCCGGCGTCGAGACGCACCGTCTCGGTCGCGACGGTCTCGCCGCCGACAGCGAGTGTGACGTCGTAGCTGCCGGCCTCGCGGCCGACGTTCGTCACCGTCGCACTCACCTCGGCAGCGTCGCCGACGGTCAGTTCGGACTCGCTCAGCGAGACGTCAGTGACCTCGAACGCCGGCACCTCCGCCCCGACCGCGAACGTCGAGAGGCCGTCGGCGGTCGCCTCGAGCGTCACGGTCCCTTCCTCCTGTCTCAGCACGCGGGTCTCGAGACGGGTCCACTCGCGAGTCTGCGTCTCGTAGTGGTACAGCCGCACGTCCTCGGGTGCCACGCCCGCCCGCTCGAGGCGCTGTTCGCGGAGCTGGAACCGGAACGTGGCCCGCTCGAACGCGCCCTCGTTCGCGTCGCCCAAGACGTCGACGTAGCCGAGCGCCGTGGGCATCTCGTCGACGCCCTCGCGGACCCGCGCTCCGACGCTGACGTTCAGCCGGTAGTCGCCGCCCTGGTTCGCCGTGACGGTCATCGACCGGAGCCGGATACCGGTCGCTGGGTCGGAGGCCGACCAGGTGAGATCGGCGGTCGCGGGTTCGCCGCTCCGCAGCCCGCGGAACCTGATACCGATCGCGCCGTCGGCCGTGCGAGTCGAGTACGCGCCCGTCGACAGGCCGGTCCCGCCCGTGGCGGAACCGCCGCCTCCGCCGCTGCTGCCACCCCCGCCCGACGACGCCGATTCGACCACGACGGTCGCCCGGTCGACACCGGTGTTACCGGCCGGGTCGGTGACCGTCAGAGTCACCGTGTAGGTGCCGGTCGAGCTGTACCTGTGCGTGACGACCCGACCGGACCGGGTCGTTCCGTCGCCCAGTTGCCAGGTGTAGCTGGCGATGGTGCCGGAGTCGTCGGTGGACGCGCTCCCGTCGAAGGTCGCCGTCTGGCCGACCTTGAGCCGCCTGTCCTCGCCGGCGTTGGCGACGGGCGACCGGGTGTCCTCGCGGGCGACCGTGACGACCGCGGTCGTCTCGCCGGTGTTGCCCGCCAGGTCGGCCACGACGAGCCTGACGGTGTGCTCGCCGACCGTGGTGAACGTGTGCTCGACGGTGGGCGCGGTCGTGGTCTCGTCGACCGCGCCGTCGTTCTCCCAGTCCCAGCCGTAGCTCGCGATGCCGTCGTCGACGTTGTCAGTCGACCCGCTCGCGTCGAGCGTCACGGGCTCGTCCACGACTGCGGTACTGTCTTCGAGGACCGCCGTCGGCGGCGTCGTGTCCTCCGCGAGCACGGTGACGTTGACGACGTCGGTGGCGTTGTTGCCCTCGGCGTCGTAGACCGTCACGGTCGTCTGGTAGACCTCATCGACCTCGCCCGCCAGGTAGGTGGTCGCCACCGTGTTCTCGGTCGTGGTCTGGTCGACGGTGCCGTCACCGCCGAAGTCCCACTCGTAGCTCGTGACCCCGACGTTGTCGGTCGCCGTCGCGGTGAGCGTGACCGCCGTGCCGGTCAGGACGGTCCGGTCCGCACCGAGGTCGACCACGGGCGGGATGGTGTCGCGCTCCAGAACCTCGACGGTCACCGCGTCGGTGTCGCTGTTGTTCGCCGCGTCAGTCACCGTCAGGGTGACCTCGTAGGTGCCTGGCACGTCGACGTGGGTCTCCACGGCCGGCTGGTCGGTGCTGACGTTGACGGTCGTGCCGTCCGCGCTCAGCCACTCGTAGCTCACGATGCCGACGTTGTCGGTCGACCCGCTCGCGTCCAGCGTGAAGTTGTCGGTCGCGATGGGCGTCAGGTCCGGGCCGGCGTCGGCGACGGGCGGTTCGAGGTCGCCGTCACCGTACAGCGGCGTGAAGACGCCCGCGGTGTCGACGTACGCGTAGACGTAGTTCTCCGCGGTGTTCACGCCGTGGTTGCCGGGGAGGACCATCCACGTGCCGTCGTAGCGGCCCAGCACCAGTTCGCCCTCGCGGGGGAACTGGTCGTAGCTGACGTTGAGCACCACGTAGCCGGAGGCGCTCGTGTTGGCCACTTCGACCCACGCCCCGGTGTTCTCGAACCCGCTCGGGAGTTCGGGACGCTCCCCGGTCGGGACGCCCTTCAACGCGACGTCCCGACTCGTGTCGAAGCCGACGACCGTGTCGCCGGTTCCGTCGAGTCGGAGGTCGGAGACGTCGTGGGCGGTCGAGCCTTCCACGGCGCGGTAGTCCCAGTCGACGTTGTCGTAGACGTCGTTGTCCGCGAGGACGTTGTTCGTGGAACCGGTTAACAGGACGCCGACGCCGTTGCCGTAGACGGTGTTCCCGGTTATCTCGTTGTCACCCGCGAGGTCGAAGTTCAGACCGGCGGCGCCCTGGTAGGGTCCGTCCCAGAGCCCGTTCTCGTAGACGAGGTTGTCGCGGACCGTGCTGTCGGCCGCGCCGAACGTGATGCCGTGTCCCTCGTTGTCGTATATCTCGTTGCCCTCGACGGTGTTGTTCGTCGCCTCACCGCCGAAGTGGACGGCCTGTTCGCCGGCGTTGTGGGCGATGACGTTGTCCCGGAGGACGTTGTCGGGCGACCCGCCGGTGAAGTGGACCGCCTTGTCCCCGGTGGTGTTCGTGATGGTGTTACCCTCCACGAGGTTGTCCGGAGCGCCCATGAAGAACAGCGCCTTGCCGGTGCTGCCCGTGATGGTGTTGCCCCGAACGGTCGTGTCGGTGACTCCCTGCCGGACCGCGATGCCGTCGCCGTCGTTGTCGACTATCGTGTTGTCCTCGAT
>JBDGSQ010000032.1:0-10092 GCA_042217455.1 Haloferacaceae archaeon
ATACTCAAGACATCTGGATTCCTGGGGCTGGCGACGATGATGACGGTGGGGTTGTACCAGTTCATCCTGGTAGAGAGCACCGGCTCGGCGCCGGACTGGATGATAGGCGGCCACGCGCACCTCGGCGTCCTCTCGATTCTCGCAATCGTGATGGGGTTCGCAGTCGACGCGCTCGGACTGGTGGGGCGACTCCGAACCGCAGTGACCGGTCTGTACGTCGCCGGTCAGTGGCTGCTGCCGCTGACCATCTGGATCGGCATCGGCGGGGGGCTGCTCATCCTCATGCCCACGGCGTTCCTGTGGGGACTGTGTCTCATCGCGGCCATGCTCATCATGGCGTGGCAGGCGTGGGCGAGCGAACCCAGTAGCGGGAGCGGGGGCCCGTCCACCGTGCCGGCGGACGACTGACCGGCACACGCACGCGCCGGGTTTCATCCCGGCGCACCCGCTCATGCCGGGCAGGTGCAACGACCACACCGAGTACTCACGCACGCGCCGGGTTTCATCCCGGCGCACCCGCTCATGCCGGGCAGGTGCAACGACCACACCGAGTACTCACGCACGCGCCGAGTTACATCTCGGCGCAATCGCCCCTGCCGGGCAGGTCGCCGCGGGTACCGCTGCGAGGGACAGAAGGTACTTCTCGCTGTCGGGCGAACCAGTCGGTCGTGCCCTCCCGTTCGCCCCTCGACCTCCTGCTGTCGTTCGTCGGCGTCTTCCTCGTGACCGTCGGGCCCGTGGGCGTCGTGACCGCGTCTCTCCTCCCGCCGGACGTCTCTACGACGGTCCTGACCGTCGGCGGAACGGCCCTCGTCTCTGTGCCGCTCGCGGTCTGGTACTGGCGGAGCGGCCGGTCCGTCGGCGACCTCGGCGCCTTCTTCTTCTGGGTGACCGGACTGAGCGTCGTCTTCGGGTTCGTGGCGCTCTCGACGCTCCGCGTCGCGTCCAGCGTGACGGGACGTTCTGCGGGTCTGGTTCCGGCCGTCGTCGGGGTCGCCGCCGTCTACGCCGTCGCCTACTACCTGGTCTACCGGGACGGGTGGGTGCGGCTCCGGGCGCGTCTCGGTGCGAACCCGCTCGTCGACCTCCTGCTTTCGGTCGTCGGCGTCTTCCTCGTGACCGTCGGGCCCGTGAGCGTCGTGACCTCGTACGCCTACCCGCCGGACGTCGTCACGACGGTGCTAGACGTCGCCGGAACCGCTCTCGTCTCGATACCGCTCGCGGTCTGGTACTGGCGGAGCGGTCGGTCCGTCGGCGACCTCGGGACCTTTTTCTTCTGGCTGGTGGCGCTGTCGCTGCTCGTCGGCCTCCCGGCGGCGCTCGTCCTCGCCGTGGTCGGACCGGTCGAGACGGGGAGCGCCGCGTCCGGCTTCCTCACGGCGGCGTACCTGTTCGTCGTCTACGCCGGTGCCTACTATCTGGTCTACCGGGGCGGGTGGCGACGCGTCCGCGCGAGTCTCGACTGAGGACCCCCGACCGGACCCGACGCTTTTCTCTCCGACCCCCGAATGGAACCTATGCGACTGTACGCCGCACTCGAAGGGGCGCTCCTCGTCGCGGAGGGGTCGCCGGGAGACTGGGAGACCGACCGCCGCCTGACCGGACACGACCTTGAGTGCGTCGTCGCGCACTCCGACGACCCCGACCGGGTGCTCTGCGGGACGTTCGAGTCGGGGCTGCTCCGGAGCGACGACGGCGGCGAGTCGTGGAACCGGGTCGGCGAGTCGACGATGGCCGAGGCGGTGATGTCGCTGGCGGTGAACCCGCACGACCCCGACGAGTGGTGGGCGGGAACCGAACCCAGCGCGGTCTACCGCTCGACCGACGGGGGGGCGACGTGGACCGAGTGCGAGGGGCTGACCGACCTGTCCTCGGAGTCGTCGTGGTCGTTCCCGCCGCGGCCCCACACCCACCACGTCCGGTGGATAACCGTCGACCCGGACGACCCCGCACACCTCTACGTCAGCATCGAGGCGGGCGCGCTGGTCCAGACCCACGACCGCGGCGAGACGTGGGAGGACCGCGTCGCCTCGGCCCGGCGGGACAACCACAGCCTCACGACCCACCCGGAGGAACCCGACCGGGCGTGGGCCGCCGCCGGCGACGGGTACGCGGAGACGGCCGACGGCGGCGAGACGTGGCGCTACCCGCAGGAGGGACTCGACCACCGGTACTGCTGGAGCGTCGCTGTCGACCCCGCGGACCCCGACACCGTCCTCGTCTCCAGTGCGCGGAGCGCGCGCACGGCCCACCGGCCGACGACGGCCGAGTCGTTCGTCTACCGGCGACGGGACGGCGACCCGTGGCGGCGAATCGACGGCGACCTCCCGACCGGCGAGGGCTTCCTCCGGGCCGTCCTCGCGGCGGGGCCGGACGGGGGCGAGTTCTACGCGCTGACGAACCGGGGACTGTACCGGACGACCGACGCCGGCGACGGCTGGTCGCGCCAGTCGCTCCAGTGGGAGGACGCCTTCGAGAACCAGACGCCGTCGGGGCTAGTTGTCCTGCCGGACTGACGTCTGGGGCGTCTGAATCGCCCGCAGGTACTCCTCGACGAGGTCGGGGAACTCGCGGCCGCGCATGTGCCGCAGGCCGAAGTCGGCCGCCCAGCCGACGATTCCCTGGTCTTCGGTGACGACGCCGGCGTCGAGTTCGCGCGCGAGGATGAGCAGGTCGAAGTCCTCCCGGGAGTCGAGGACCCCCTGTCGGAGCGTCCGGCGGTACTTCTCGCGGAGGTCCGAGACCACCTTGTCGACGTCGGTCATGTGCTCGTGGCCGTCGAGGGGTTCGCCCTCCAGTTCGTGGGCCTCCCGGACCGCCTGTTCGGAGACGCGGAGGCCGCGGTTCACGCGGTCCGACATCTCGTCGATGAATCCGTAGACGATCTCGGCGGGAATCATCACCTCGTACCGGGCGGGGTTCTTCCGGATTATCCACGTGTTGAGCTTCTGGAACACCTCCTCTGAGACCCCTCTGTCTCTGAGCATCTCGGTCAGCTCCTCGTGGATCGACGGCGGCATGTAACAGGAGATGCCGAGGTCGAGTTTCGCCTCCGCCAGCAGGTCCAGCAGTCGGGAGACGGCGTCCTCTACGTCCTCGCCCTCGCGCCGGATCTCGTCGGTGATGAACACCGACGTGTCGAGCACGAATCGCTGCTTGAGCGGGTGGTCGTTCATCACCGACTCTACGCGTTCTGAGACAAAAGCCCTCGTCCCGCCTCCACGCCGAGAGAACGGCCCGCTCGCTTTTTACGCTGTGCGACGGGGATACACCATGGGATACGCGGACCTCCTCGGCGTCGACGCGGACGAGTTCGCGGACGTCGAAGAGCACTTCGAGTACCACCACTACCGCGGCGCGGAGTTCCGGGCGCTCCCGGACGCCCGGCACGGCCTCGAACGCGGGACGGTCCTCGTCGACGACACGGTGGTCCGCGGCTACCCGAGCGTCCCCCGGACGCTGGTGCTCGACCCGGGCGTCCCCGAGTTCTTCGACGGCCCCGTCGCCGTCACGGAGAAGCTCGACGGCTTCAACGTCAGAGTCGTCGCCCTCGACGAGCCCTACGCGTTCACCCGGGGCGGGTACATCTGCCCGTTCACGACAGACCGCGCGCGGGCGCTCCTCGACCTCGACGCCTTCTTCGCAGACCACCCCGGGAAGATGCTCTGTGCCGAGTTCGTCGGCCCCGAGACGCCCTACACCGACCACGACTACCCCGACGTCGAGAGCCACGACCTGTTCGTCTTCGACGTCCGGGACCGCGTCACCGGCGAACCGATGCCGGTCGAGCCTCGCCGGGAACTCGCCGACGAGTACGGCTTCCGGCAACCGCGCTCGTTCGGCGTCCACGAACCGGAGGAGGCCGTCGAGCGCGTCGCCGAGGTAATCGAGGACCTGCACGCGGCCGGGCGGGAGGGGGTCGTCATGCGGTCGCTGGACGGTCGCGACCAGCTGAAGTACACCACGTCCGCGCAGCACCGGAGCGACCTCCGGTACGCCTTCTCGCTCCCGTTCGACTACGGCCGCGACTTCATGTTCCCCAGACTCGTCCGGGAGGGCTTCCAGGCGGTGGAGTTCGGCGACGGCGAGGAGGAACTCAGAGAGCGCGCACGCGCCCTCGGCGAGTCGATACTCCTCCCGATGGTCGAGTCGATTCGGGCCGTCCGCGACGGCGAGGCGGTGGGCGAGCGACACACCGTCCGTGGCGACCCGGAGGTCGTAGACCGCCTGTTCGAGCACTTCGCCGACGTGAACGTCGTCGTCGACGTCGAGGCCGACCGGCGCGAGGGCGACGAGCGAGTCGTCACGTTCCTGAAGCGGGCGGAGGCGACGACCGACCAGATTCGGGCGTACCTCGACGGGACGACCATCGACGAGTGAAGGCGGCACCGACGGGCGACGCCGCCACCGACGAGTGAGCCCGCGGCGGCGGCGACTTCGCAGCGCCGACCCGGCGACGCGTCGGAACGCGGATGAAGAAGATATTTCTCCGGCGCCGGCCTACCACCCGTCGATGTACGACTTCGTCGTGGTCGGCGTCGGTCCCGCCGGCGCGCGCTTCGCCCGTCGTGCCGCCGAGGCCGGACGCGACGTCCTCGCCCTGGAGCGAGGCGAAGTCGGCACGCCGCTCGCCTGCTCCGGCCACGTCAGTACCGACATCTGGGGCTACGTGCCAGCGGAGGCGAAGGCGCGCCTCCTCCAGAACCGGGTCTACGGCGCGCGCTTTCACGTCGGCGGTCCCGACTCGCGGGCCTACCAGTTCTACAAGCGCGAGGAGGTCTCGAACGTCATCGACCGGGTCGAACTCGACCGGACGCTCGCCGACGCCGCCCGCGAGGCCGGCGCGGACGTCCGCGAGGGACACACCGTCACCGGGGTGGACGAGCGCGGCGACCGGGTCGTCGTCACCGCGAGCGTCGGTGGCGAAACCGAGCGGTTCGAGGCGCGGATGGTCGCCGGGAGCGACGGCCCCGTCTCGCGGGTCCGGCGGGCGGTCGACCTGCCGGAACCCGGCGAGACGCTCCACGGCGTCCTCGCGTTCGACCCCGCCGCAGACGGCGGCGACTTCGTCGACGTCCACCTGACCGCGCCGACGTTCTTCTCGTGGCGCATCCCCCGCGGCGACGCGGGCGTCGAGTACGGACTGGCCGCGCCGCCGAGCGCCGACGTCTCGGCGATGTTCGAGCGACTCACAGACGCCTACGGCGTCGAGACCGAGCACTTCTGCTCCGGCGCGATACCGGTCGGACCGCCGGACCGGGTGACCTCCCACCGCGTGTTCCTGCTCGGCGACGCCGCCGCCCAGACGAAGCCGTTCACCGGCGGGGGCATCCTCTACGGCATGACGGCCGCAGACCACGCCGCGCGGACGGTCGACCCCGACCGACCTGCCACGCTCGCGCGCTACGAGTCCGCGTGGCGCGACGACCTCTCGACGGAGATTCGCCTCGGTCACTGGCTCAGGCGCGCCTACTCGCTCCCCGAACCCGTCCAGCACCTCGGCCTGTGGGCGCTCTCGGGGGAGATCGGCGTCCACATGGACCGCCCGACGTCGGTGCTCTCGCGGGACCACCTCCGGGCGATGCTCCCGTTCTGAGCACCCCGACCGTCGACGGCGTCGACGAGTCCGCTCGGCTCCTACGCGACGTCGTCGCCGACGCTCGCCACCCGGTCGTACAGCCCCGGATAGGAGACGACGAACCCCTCCGCGTCGACGGTTATCTCCGCCTCGAATCCGGACGTCGCGTTCTCGTACCGGTATCGCTCGCCGTCGCCAGCGGGCCCGAGTCGGGTGTACCGCTGGTCCGCGACGGAGACTGTCAGGTCAGGCGCGGAGACGTACACCACCGGGACGTCGGCGGCCTCGCCGACGCCGAGGTCGAGTCGTCGAATCGGGAGCGTGTTGGTGAACGGCGTGGCGGCGAGGTCGACGTCGACGGGTCCCGCGACGTCGGTGCCCGCCTGTCCCGCCTCCACCTCCCACTCGCCGGGGTCGTCTGTGACGAGCGAGAGCCGTCCCGTCTGCTGGCCGTGGACCGTCACGTCGAGCGCGCGGGTGCGCCACTCCCGGTCTGCCCGTATCTCGTAGGCGACGGTCGCGGGGTGGCCGTCGAAGCGCGTGACGACCGTCCCCTGCACGCGGGTGCCCCCGCCGCGGGCGGCGTTCGAGGAGACCCGACAGTGGTCGAGTCCGTGAGCGTCGAGGCGAGTCCAGAGGAGCTGTCGTCGCATGCCCGACTCCTCGGGCGACGACGGGTTGACGGTTTCGGCTGGCTGGGGCGGTCGTATCGACGCAAACGACCTACTCGCCTCGCTCCACGTAGCTCGGGAGACGTCCACCGCTCCGCTCTCCACCTCTCGAACGACCTACTCGCCTCGCTCCACGTAGCTCGGGAGACGTCCACCGCTCCGCTCTCCACCTCTCGAACGACCTACTCGCCTCGCTCCACGTAGCTCGGGAGACGTGCAGAGCGGCCGCTCCCCTCGACGAACGGCAGTTCCACCCGCTCGGCCGCGACGTCCTCGCCGTCCGACCGGACCGTGAACGCCTCGGCGTCGACCCCGGCGTCGACGAACGCGAGCGCGATGGGTTCCTCGCGGCTGGGACTCTCGACGGCGCGTGTGACCTCGCCCGCGGACGCGTCCCCGCCGAGGACCGCCGCGCCGGGGTCGAGGAGCGATTCCGAGGCGAGGCCGACGAGGTGCTGGCTGGGACGTCCCCGGTTCTCGACCTTCGAGACGACCTCCTGGCCGACGTAACAGCCCTTCTCGAAGTCGAGGGCGTTCCGGACGCCGCAGACGTTCGGGATGCGCCCGGACAGTTCGGTCTCGAACAGCGGCGTCCCCGCTTCCAGCGTCAGCGAGTCCCACGTCGCGTAGCCGAAGGGGGCCGCGTTCATACCGAGCGAGAGCAGCGCGTCTGCGACCTCCGGGCCGTCGCGGCCGAGACAGACCACCTCGTAGCCCTCCTCGCCGGTCGGCGCGTCGGAGGCGACGACCGTGACGCCGGCGTCGCCGACGGACCCACGGACGAACGAGAGCGGGTCCTCCGGCGGCGTCGCACCCGTGAGGACGCTGGCCACCTTCTCGGTCGCCTTCGGGCCGTGGACCCCGAAGACGCCGTAGCTCGGCGTGCGGTCCTCGATGACGACGTCCTGCACGAACACCTTCCCGCGCCAGTCGCGGACGAGCGACTCGGTCTCGGAGGGGGGGACGAACACGAGGAGGCGCTCGTCGGCGTTGTAGACGTACATGTCCGTCTCGATCCGCCCCTGCGGGTCGAGCAAGAGCGCGTAGGCCCCTTCGCCGTCCGCGTCCGGGACGCGATTCGAGACGGCGTTGTCGAGGAATTCGACCCGGTCGTCGCCCTCGATCACGATCACGCCGTACCCCATCTCGACGACCCCCACGCCGTTCCGAACGGCGCGGTGCGCGCTCTCGGGTCGCCCGTAGTCACGTACGACGCGCCGCCCGCCGCGTTCCTCGAACGTCGCCCCGAGGTCGGCGTGAAACTCGCCTGCGACTGTCATTGTCGTGCCTACGCGCCGACGCGTAAAACGTACTGTCATCCCGGGCGCGGACCGACGAGCGAGCGACGGCCGGCCGCCCCGGACCGGGACCCCCCGGCGACCGATTCGACCGGCGAACCCGATCGCCCCCGTGTGGCTCCCCGCGTGCCGGCGCTCAGAGGCCGAACTTCTCGCGCACGATGTCGAACAACCCCTGCTCGTCGTCCGGCGCCTCGTTCGGGTCCGGAACGACGCGGTCGTCCGGGATGATTCGAACCCCCCCGTTCGTCTGTATCTCCTCGACGGAGATGAGGTCGTCCTCCTTGAGGCGAGCGAGGGCGTCTTCGAGCGTGTCGATGTCGGCGTCGACCGCGGCCCGGAGCTCGAAGACGGTCATGCCGTCCTCGGTCCGGTCGACGAGCGCGTCGAGCACCGCGACCTCGACCGACTCCCGATTTCGGTACTCCTGCTTCGCCCTCATACGTGAGAGAACGACCGGGGGAGGTTTACCCTTACCGCCGTGTCAGACGGGCGGCGGACAGAGGGAATATCTTTTAGTCGCCATCTCTGGAAACGGACCCACAATGGGACTCAGGTGTCTACTCGGACACGATTTCGGGGAGCCCGAACTCGAGAGCGAGCGACGAGAGGATGGGGACGAGATGATAGTGACCGTAAAGGAGGTGAAGACGTGCGAGCGCTGCGGCGAGCGCCGGGTCGTCAGCAAGAGCAAGGAGGTGAGCTCGATCCGCGAGCCGGAGGAGGTCGGCCTCGACGCGGACGGCGTCGGGTCGGCGGTCGCTCCGGACGCGGACGAGACGGCGACAGCAGACGACGAATCGGCGGGCGAAGCGGTCGACGTCGACGCCGACGAACCTGACGGCGAGTCGCCCGCGGCGGGAGCCGGGTCGACGGGCGCCGGCGCCGACGTCGTCGAGGAGGACGCCGAGATACTCGACGGCGACGACGAGCCCGCGGTCGGTGGGGGGGCGGCGGATTCGGAGGCCGAAGCGGCAGACGCAGCGGCGACGGCGGACGCGTCCGACGAGACAGACGAGGCGACGGACGAGACAGACGAAGCGACGGGCGAGACCGACGAGGCGAGACCCGACGAGGAGGACGCCGAGATACTCGACGGTGACGCCGACCTGATAGACGAGGCCGAAGCCGACCCCGGAGACGGGTCCGCGTCGGGGGGCGCGGACGGCGACGCGGATGCCGAGACGGCGTCCGATGCCGAGGGCGACGAGGCGGTGGACGACGACGGAGTCATCCTCGACGAGGAGGCGTCGCAGGAACGCGGTCACGGGGAGTGGCCGGACCCCGACGACAACAGACAGACCGTCGAGGAGGACGACGGTCCGAGCCTCGAAGACGTGGGCGGGGACATGGAGATAGAGGAGGACCCCGACGACGTGGACACCTCCGGCGTCGAATACGACGCCGAGTTCATCGACGCGGACGACGCCGGGGGCGACGCGGGGGTGCGCGAGTGGCCGGAACAGGAGGGCGCAGACGAGGGCTTCGCCGCCGAACTCGACGACGACGAGACGACGGACGTCTCCTTCGGCGGCGGCCTCACGCCGGAAGCGAGCGGCGAGGCGAGGACGAACGGCGAAGACGCGACCTACGTCGGGAGCGACTCCGGCGAGTTCGTCCGGGCGCAGAACCCGCCGCTCGACCGCCACGGCGAACCGGGTGCCGTGACCGAGTTCTACTGTCCCAACTGCGGCGAGAGTCAGCCCGCGGGGAAGTCCTCGATGCGGGCGGGCGACATCTGCCCCGAGTGCAGGCGCGGGTACATCGCCGAGCGAGACGCGACGGGCGAAGCGCAGTGACGAAACTGGTAAATCTGACCCTCGGATATAGCGAACCATGAAAGAGTACAAGATGCGACGCGGCGAGACGCTGGAGGAGCGCGTCCCCGACCTCAAAGGGAAGATAGAGGAGTACTTCGGACCGGTGACGGGGACCGAAGAGGTAAACGGCCACGAACTGTACGTCGTCGGCGAACCGGACAACCCGGTGTTCACGAAGATCATCGCCGGCGCGGCCTCCTACAGCGGCAAGAAGGACAAACTCGCGGTCCACTTCGAGGAGCGCGACGCAGAGGAGGTCATCGCCGAGGGGCTCGCGGACCACGCCGCAGACGCCGTCTCGAAGAAAAACGAGTTCCTGCTCGAAGTGACCGGTCGGGACGCCAAGTCGCGCCGCGACTCGATGAAGCGGGCCGTCGAGGACGAGGCGCCCGACGTCTAGCCACCGACCGTTTTTCACGGGGGCCTCGGGCGGCTTCGCCGCCCTCGACCCCCGCCAAAAAAGCTCGAGCAGAAAAGAGCCGCGGACTCGTTCGCTTCGCTCTCTCGTCCGCGGTCGAGACGCTCAAGGACACCAGCTGTGTTGCCGTTGCACCGCGGATTGTCAACACGGTTTCAGACGAACGCGAATCGGTTGTGAATTGCAGTTACCGTTCAATTCCCATGGGAGTGAATTCGGAGCCACTCCAGCCGTAGCTTCGTTTGCAACGAGTACTACAGAGTCGGAGTGTGCACACCCGACTGCTGCGTAGAGATCCACCGACAAC
>JBDGSQ010000003.1:0-5319 GCA_042217455.1 Haloferacaceae archaeon
AAACTCTGAGCCGCGCCGACGCCCTACATAACGTGCCTGAATTACCACCCACCACCCCGAAGCATCGCGGGGCCGTCTGAACGCGCGGGGGCGCCGGCTTCTACCACCGGAACGAGGGTGTCATGACTGCATCTCAGAACGCGACGAGAACGGAACAGAGGGGACCACAGTCGTCAGATTCGACGAGAGAACTCGATACGGACGACCTGTTTTACCTGCTGGGGAACGACCGACGGCGCTCGACCGTCGAAATACTCGCGGACACGCAGCACGCCGTCGGCGTCTCCGCGCTCGCCGACGAGATAACGGACGGGGACGACGGGTCCTACAAGAGCGTCTACGTCTCGCTCCAGCAGTCGCACCTCCCCCAGCTAGACGAACACGAGGTCGTGTCCTACGACCGCGATGCGCGGGAGGTTCGGCGCGGCCGGCACTTCGAGGACGTGGCGGCGTACGTCACCACGGAGAACCCCTCGAGCAACGACTGGCGGGCGTACTTCGTCGGTGCGGTGGTCTCGCTGGTCGCCACCGGGGGGTCCGCGCTGCTCGCAGGAGTGGAGAGCGAGGTCACAGCCGGCATCGCCGCCGTCTCGCTGCTGGTCATCGTCGGATACGCCGGGTATCAGGCCGCCGGTTCGGCGTGAGTCGAGCGAGACGGACCGTGCGGCCGCGCCCACCTCACTCCGCGTACATCGAGTAGGTGATGACCACGAATCCGAGGAGCGTCAGCGACGCGTCGAGCAGGATGCCGATGCCGAACGGGATGTGGAGGACCTGGTCGACGATGCCGCCGAGGAGGCCGCCGAGCGTGACGACGCCGAAGCCGATGGTGAGGGCCCGGAGCGCCGGCGCGCCGGTCCGGCGGTAGGCCTTCAGGCTGAAGTACGTGATGAGCCCCCCGAACAGGAGGATGCCGGTCTTCACTACGACGATGCCGGTCGCGACAGTTGCTGAGAGATCTGATGTCATGTTTCTTTCCTCACCTCTGACCAGAGGCTCGCGAGGCGTTCCTCGGGGGCCCACTCGCGCTTCTCGACGGAAACCGCGAAGTCCCGGTCGTCCGTGAGTTCGATGTGTACCGCGTCGAACGCCACCTCGTAGGTGGTCGCGTGGTGACCGTCGGACCGGATTTCCGTCCCCTGCAGCAGGAGCGACGCGTCGGTGAGCAGGTCGAGTTTGCGGTAGGTGGTCGACAGCGGGATGTCACACGCGTCCGAGAGCTCGCTCGCCGTCATCGGCTCGTCGAGAGACCGAATGATGCGTCTGGCGGCGTCGTCGTCGAGCGCGTCGAGTATCGCCTCGAGGTCCGTCTCCTCTCTGGCGGACCGCCCACGTTCCATTTCCGAGATAATTGTCGGGGAACCGTATAACGGCTTTCCGGTTCGCGTCTCCGCACCGTCTATCGGTCCGGGCTGACCACCCCGAGACGCGACTCCTCGCTGCCGTGAGCAGTGGCGGTCGCACCCGCAGACGACGCCCCCCGGCCCGGTCGCCCCGCTATCCCGTCGTCGGGTCAGCGGGCGCGCTCTGCGCGGACCTCGTCTGCGACGCTGCGAACCGTCTCGAAGGAGTCGTCCCCGTACGTGACGAACCGGACGTCCCGGAGCGACGTGGGCTCGTAGTCGGCGAGAATCCCGCAGATGATTCGCGCGCCCGCCTCGAGGTCGAAGCCGGCGACGCCGCACCCGAGCGCCGGGACGACGAGCGACTCGCACCCGCGCTCGTCTGCTGCCGCGAGCGCGTTCCGGGTCGCGTCCCGGATGCTCTCGTGCGTCGCCTTCCCGTCGCCGTAGTGCGGCATCGCCGCGGCGTGAATCACGTACTCGGCGTCGAGTTCGTAGGCGTCGGTCACGACCACCTCGCCGAGTTCGACCGGCCCCTTCGCGACGGCGGCGTCGTTCAGCGCCTCGCCGCCGCCGCGCCTGAGCGCTCCGGCGACCCCGGTCCCCATCTGGAGGCTCGTCCCCGCGGCGTTGACGAGACAGTCCGCTGACTGCTGTGCGATGTCACCCTGTACGACGGTGAACTCCATAGTCGGGTCGATGTTTACGCCGAACTGTCATGATTGCACCGACCGCGTGCCACCGATTGGCACGCGGCGGAACTGGGTCTGTCTCGCCCCCCTCGCCTTACTCGCTCTCCGCGCTGTCGACGGCCGGGTCGTGGCGCTCGTACCAGTCCGTTATCTCGGTCAGGCGGTGGATTGCCCGGTCGGGGTCGGCGACGTTGTGGTGCTCGTCGGGGTAGACCACGAGCTTCGCGTCCACGCCCTGCTTCCTCGCGGCGACGTAGAGCTGTTCGGACTGTGAGGGAGCACAGCGCCAGTCCTCGCCGCCCGCCATGACCAAAAGCGGCGTGTCGAGGCCGTCGACGTCGGTGATGCTGGAGTGGGCGTCGAATGTCTCGGGCACCTCCCAGGGGAGGCCGAACTCGTTTTCGGTCCAGACGTGGGAGTCGTCGGTGCCGAACGCAGAGCGGAGGTCGTAGATGCCGTGTTCGGGCGCGGCGGCGGTGAGCAGGTCCGTCTGCGTGACGAGAAAGCCCTGCGTGATGCCGCCGTAGGAGAAGCCGTGGCCGAACACGCGGTCCGGGTCGGCCCAGCCCCGGTCCGCGAGGTCGTCGACGCCCGCGACGATGTCGTCGACCTCGACGGTCCCCCACTGGCCGTGGAGCGTCTCGCAGAACCGCCGGCCGTAGGAGGACCCGCCCCGGTAGTTCGGTCGGAAGACAGCGTACCCGCGGCTGGTGAACGCCGCGTGGGTGAAGTCGAACACCGGTTCGTCGTAGGAGACGGGACCGCCGTGGATGGCGACAACGAGGGGGAGCGGGCCGTCCTCGTCGGGGTCGACGCCCGGCGGGAGGTAGACCACGCCGTCGACGTCCCACCCGTCGCTCTCCCACGACACGCGGCGGACCTCGGGCATCGGGTACTCGGAGACGAGGTCGTCGTTGACAGCGGTGAGGCGCGTCAGCGACTCGGGTTCCTCGGCGGCGTCGAGATCTGCGGCGGCGACCGACCAGACGTCCTGGCCCTCGTTCGGGTGCGAGAGGACCACCGCGGCGGTGTCGCCGGCGAGGGCGAACTGGGCCAGCGCCCGGTCGTCGCCCTGCGCCTCGAAGACCCGCTCGGGGCCGCCGTCGAGGTCGACGCGCACCAGTCGCGTCCGGGACTCGTCGCCGACGCGGGTGTAGAGCGTCTCCCCGTCGGCCCACCACGCGCGGGCGCCGCGGGCGACCGTCCGGTCGAGGGACCCGGTCACCGACTCGTAGCCGTCGCCGTCGACGACGTACACCTGCGTCGGGATGCACCAGTTCACCGGGTCCCGCGCGGTCACCGCGAGGCGCTCGCCGCTCGGGTCCCAGTCGAGCGTCTGCACCCAGAGGTCCGAGTCCGTGAGTTCCCGCAGGTCGCTCCCGTCGGGGTCGACGGTGTAGACGTCCCGGACCATCGTGTCGTCGGGGTCCTCGGTGCGACAGGAGGTGAACGCGATGCGGTCTGCCGCCCCCCACGAGGGCGACATGCCGGCGACGGCCTCGAACGCGCCGCCGCCGCAGGCGTCGTCGAGTCGGGTCTCCTCGCCGGTGTCGACGTCGACGACGAAGAGGTAGGTCGTCACGTCGTCGAGCCACCCCGCGCCGTCGACCTTGTGCTGGAGGCGCTGGGTCTCGATGGGTCCGCCCTCGCGGCGCTGTTCGAGGTACTCCCGCTCCTCGTCGGTCGGGTCGCGCGCCGAGACGACGATTCGGTCGCCGTCGGGACTCCAGTCGAACTCGCTCACGCCCTCCTCGCGGTCGGTCACCTGCCGGGCGTCGCCGCCGCGCGCGAGGTCGAAGTACCACACCTGCGGCTTCGGCTCCTCGTCGTCACCCTCGCCGCCGGCGGGCGCTCCGTCTCCGTCTCCGGATTCCTCGTCGGACTCGCCCTCGGCCGCTTCGGCGTCGCGACCGGTCCGCCGACCGAGGTCCTCCTCGCGGGCCGCGACGAATCCGAGGCGCTCGCCGTCCGCGCTCCACTTCGGACTGGAGGCGGTCGAGGCGCGCGTGAGTCGGTGGGGGTCGTCGCTCCCGTCCGCGGGCGCGACGAACACGGCGGAGAGGCGCTCGTCCTCGTTCGGGTCGAACTCGTCTGCGACGAACGCGACGCGGTCGCCGGAAGGCGAGAGCGCAACGTCCGTGATAGTCGAGAGGTCGTAGTACGCGTCGAGCGGAATCGGCTCGGACATGGAGTCAACCTGAGCGAGGGCGAGGAAATAGCTTCGGAAGGCGGAACGCCCGGACCGCGACGCCGGCCGACGGCCACCGGCAGGGGTGACGCCCGCCTCCCGAGACCGAACCGCATTTCCACGCCGACCGCCGAGACGGCGTATGGAACGGACGGCGACAGACCGCCTCGCGGACGTCGCGGTGCGGGCGGCCCGCGCGGGCGGGGAGTATCTCGCGGCGGAGTTCCGGAACGGCCGCGTCGACGGCGACTACGGCCCGACCGACGTGAAGGCGGTCGCGGACCGCGAGTCGGAAGCGCGCGTCCGGGAGGTCGTCGAGTCGGCCTTCCCGGACCACGCCTTCCACGGCGAGGAGGTCGGCCGACTCGACGGCGAGCGGTACCGCTGGGTCGTGGACCCGCTCGACGGGACCAACAACTTCGCCAGCGGCCTCCCCTCCTTCTCGACTGCGGTCGCGGTGCTCGACGAGACCGGCGGCGACCCGGTCCCGGTCGTCTCGGCCATCTACGAACCGCTCCCGGAGACGCTCTACCTCGCCCGCCGCGGCGAGGGCGCGACCGTGAACGGCGACCCGCTCAGCACGGAGAGCGACCGCGACCTCGCACACGGGACCGTCTCGTTCGTCCCCGGCGGCGAGGCCGTCTCCGACCCCGACCTCCGGGCGGCGTCGTGGGACGTGCAGGCGGCGCTGCGGGACCGGTGCAAGCGCGTCCTCAACACGTGGTCGCCGACGGTGGACTGGGGCCTGCTCGCCCGCGGGAGCATCGAGGGACTGGTCGAGTTCCACCCGCCGTCGTTCGAGCACCACGCCGGCTCGCTCCTCGCCGAGGAGAGCGGCGTCGCGACCCTCGCTGGCGACGACGTCTTCGTCGCCGCGCCGGACCCCGACGTGGCGTCGTCGCTCCTCGAGGCGGTCGACGGGATCCGAACCGACCGGTCGTAGTCGGCGACTGCCGACCGGAGTCGGCTATCGACCGCGCGTAGTCGGCGACTGCCGACCGGAGTCGGCTATCGACCGCGCGTAGTCGGCGACCCCCGTGCTCGGCGAGCCACTGGGCGCAGTCGGCGACTGCCGACCGCAGACTGGTGTCGGCTA
>JBDGSQ010000003.1:5419-10034 GCA_042217455.1 Haloferacaceae archaeon
TCGGCGAGCCACTGGGCGCAGTCGGCGACTGCCGACCGCAGACTGGTGTCGGCTATCGCAGACCGCAGCCGGCGACCGACCGAAACTCGCGGTGACGCCGCCGCTCAGGGGAGCAACGCCCCGCGTCGCAACCGCACGGCGGCCGCGACGACGACGGCGAACGGAATTCCGAGCACCAGCAGGTAGGGCAGGGCGTAGGCCAGCGCCACGGCGGAGGCGCGCACCAGCACGACGACACCGTCGACCGATTCGAGGAACGCGTTCACGACGCCCGTGTCGTACCAGTGGGTCTCCTCGGGCGGCTGGCGCTCGGGGCGCGGCTCCCTGAGTTCGACCGTTATCGTCGCGTAGTTCACCCGCTGTTCCAGCGAGCGCAGCTTCGCCTCCAGCCGCTCGATGGTCGACTGGACCGACGAGAGGCGCTCCTGTACCTTCAGGACGGCCTCCGTGTCGTTCGCCTCCCGGTAGAGCGTCCGGAGGCGGTCGCGTTCGGCTCTGAGGTTGCGCAACCGCGCCTGCAGGTCGACGACGCGGTCGGTCACGTCGACCGTCTCCACGCTCGCGTCGACGACGTCGCCCTCGCGCTTGACGGCCCCGAACGTCGCGGAGAAGTTCTCCGTGGGCACGCGGAGGACCAGCTTCCCGGTCGTCCACGTGTCGTTCCCGTCGCGGTGGACGCGCTGGGTGGCGTCGCTCAGGTAGCCGCCCCGGCGCTCGACCAGCGCGGTCAGGTTCGACCGGGTCGCGTCGTAGCCGTCCACCCGGAGCGTCGCGGACCCGCGCTGGATGCGGTAGCGGACCCCCGCCTCCGCCGCCGAACCGCCCGACTCGTCTGCGCTCGCCGCCGGCGTCGCCTCGGCTCCCCCGCTCGCGGCCCCGCCACCGTCGGTGGCGGCGTTCTGGCCGTCGGGCGCGGCGCCGTTCCCCCCGCCGCTGCACCCGGCGACGAGGACCGTCAGGGCGAGGACCAGTGCGAGGATCGTGCTGCGTCGTGGCATGGGTCGACCGAGACGGCCGGGTGTGTTAACTACTGGCAAGACTCAAGCGTCCGTTTCACCCATCCGGGCGGGTGTGTCCCCAGACGACCCCCGTTCCGTGACGTGATACACCGGCGCATAGCAAGCTTTAGGGACCCTCCAGAACCACCCGATTGCGATGCAACCAGCAGCACTCAGAGCGGACATTCCGGTGCTCGAAGAGGGAATCTACTTCAACACCGGGGCGTCGAGTCCCGCTCCGCGCCGCGTCGTGGACGCGGCCACGGACTTCGCGGAGTACCACGAGTTCGAGGCGCCCATCGGCGAGGGCGCGTACGGGGCCGCCTTCCGGACGTTCGACGAGACCCGGGCGAAGGTGGCCGACTTCGTCGGCGCCGAGGAAGAAGAGATAGCGCTCACCGAGAGCACGGCCGACGGCCTGAGCAAGGCCGCCGCCGCCGTCGACTGGCGGGAGGGCGACACCGTCGTCCGCACGGACTTCGAGCACTCGGCGGGCATCCTGCCGTGGTGGAAGCTCGAACGGCAGGGCGTCACGACCGAGGTGCTGGAGTCGGACGCGGGCGTGCTCTCGATGGACGACGTGAAGGAGGCCGTCGAGGACGCCCGACTGCTCTGTATCAGTTCCATCACGTGGAACTACGGCACCCAGATACCCATCGCGGAGATTACGAACGTCGCCCACGACGCCGACACGCTCGTCCTCGTCGACGGGGTCCAGACGCCCGGGCAGAAGCCCCTCGACGTCACGGAGTGGGGCGCGGACGTCGTCGTCGGCGCGAGCCACAAGTGGATGATGGGGCCGTGGGGGGCCGGCTTCATGTACGTCGACCGCGACGTCGCAGAGCAGCTGGTCCCCGCGCAGGTCGGCTACCGGAGCGTCGTCGACTCCGGGGCCGACGAGCCCGAACTGAAACCCGGGGCGATGCGCTTCGAGGTCGGCACCAACTCGCCCGCCCCCTACGTCGGCCTGCAGGAGGCCATCGACCTCCTCTCCGAGATCGGCTTCGACACCATCACCTCCCGCATCGAGCGGCTGACCGACCGGCTGAAGGAGGGCCTCGGCGACCGCCTCCTCTCGCCGCGCGAGTACCAGTCCGGCCTCGTCACCTTCGACGCGGACGACCCCGAGGCGCTGGTCGAGCGGCTCGCCGACGAGGACATCTACGTCCGCACGCTCCCCTACCCCGAGGCGGTCCGGGCCTCCGTCCACGTCTTCAACACCGAGGAGGACGTCGACGCGCTCCTCGACGCGCTCTGAGGTTTCGGCACGGTCCCCCCGACGACCGCCGACCGCTTCGCCGACGCCCAACCGCTTTTGGTCGCGCGGGCAGAATCGCCACCCAGTCCAGTGACCCCCGCTCGTCCCGCACCCGACGCCGCAGGAGGGTATCGCCCGTGACCAACCGTCTCGACCCCCGCGTGCAGGTCGTCTGGCTCGTCCGCACCGTGGTCGCCGCCGCCGTCCTCGGCGGCGTGGCCCTCGCGGCGGGCCGGGTCGTCGACGCCGTCCCGCGGTGGGTCGCACCGGCTCTCGCGGGGGGCGTCCTCCTCCTCGGGGTCGCCTACACCCTCGCCCGGTACCGGCTCTGGACCTACGAGGTCCGCGAGGACGCCCTCTACCTCGAACGGGGCGTGTTCACCCGCGTCCGCACGGTGGTCCCGTTCGTCCGCCTCCAGCACGTCGACTCCAGCCGCGGACCGATGGAGCGAGTCCTGGGGCTGGCGAGCGTCGTCGTCTACACCGCCGGCTCCCGGGGCGCAGACGTGACCGTCCCGGGGCTGACGCCCGCCGGCGCGGACGACCTCCGCGAGCGACTGAAACGGCTCGCCATCCGCGCGGAGGGCGAAGACGCGGTATGAGCGAGCGGCTCTCGCCGCTGTCGGTCCCCTACCGCGTCGTCGAGCGGGGGAGTCAGCTCGTCTTCGGTATCCTCGTCCTGCTGGTCTCGGGCGGGCGGGCGCTCACCGACAGCCCGCTCGGTCCGCTGGCCGGCGTCGGCATCGTCGGCGTGTTCGTCCTCGCCCTCGTCGCCTACGAGGTGGCCTACCACCGCCGGTTCGAGTACGAACTCACGGCCGACACCTTCGACATCAGGTCGGGGGTCGTCGCCCGGCGGGAGCGCGAGATTCCGCTCCAGCGCATCCAGAACGTCGACATCCGGCGGAACGCGGTCCAGCGGGTCCTCGGCATCGCGGCCGTGAACGTCGAGACGGCGGGCGGGTCCGGCACCGAGGCGCAGTTGCGGTTCGTCGACTTCGAGGAGGCGAAGCGACTCCAGCGCGACGTCGCGCGACTGAAGCGCGGGGCCGCAGCCGACGAACCCGAACCGGACGTGGAGGAGCTGTTCGCGCTCTCGACGCGCGAGCTCGCGCTGGTCGGCGCGCTCTCGTTCGACTTCCGCCTCCCCGGCGTGCTGTTCGTCGTCGCCTCCGGGTCGACGCCGTTCCTGTCGAATCTCCTCCCGCCGGGATTCTCGCGTCTCGCCGCGTTCGTCGGCATCGCCGTCCTCCTCGTCTCAGCCGTCGCCTTCTCGTGGGCCGCGGGCGTGGTCGTCGCCGTCCTCAACTACTACGACTTCCGGCTCACCCGCTCCGGCGACGAACTCCAGTACGAGCGCGGCCTCGTCCGCCGGTTCGACGGGTCGATACCGCTCGAGAAGGTCCAGACGCTCACCGTCCGGGACAACCCGCTGAAGCGGCGGTTCGGCTACGCGACCCTGCTCATCGAGACGGCGGGGTACGCCCCCGGACAGGGCCAGTCCCGCGGCTCCGAGGCCGCCGTGCCGCTCGCGACGCGCGAGCGGGTGTTCGCGCTCGCGAACGACATCGAGGCGTTCGGTGACCCCGACTTCACCCGGCCGCCGCGACGGGTCCGCCGGCGCTACGCCGCGCGCTACCTCCTCGCCATCGCCGGCCTGACCGGAATCGGGTGGGGCGTCGCCACCGCGTTCGCGCCGTCGCTCCCGTGGTTCGCACCGCTCGCGCTGGTGCCGCTCGTCCCCGTCGCCGCCCACTTCAAGTGGCTCCACCGGGGCTACTGGACGGGCGAGGAGCACTTCGTCACGCGAAACGGCGTCCTCCGCCGGGAGACGAAGGTCGTTCCCTACGACCGCGTCCAGACGGTCATCGACTCCCGCTCGCCGTTCCAGCGCCGGTGGCGACTGGCGACGGTCACCGCCGACACGGCCGGGTCGCTCTCGCTCGTGAATCAGGACGCCGCCGCCGTCGACGTCGACGCAGAGACGGCCGAGGCGCTCAGAGAGAAGCTCGCAGACCGCACTCGCGACGCCGTGGCGCGCCGGCGGGTCGAACGCCGGGAGCGGCGCCTCGAGACCCTCGGGGGGGACGTCGCCGACGCGGGGGACGGGGAGACCACGGCGGCTCCGGACGACGACTCCGAAGCTGCCGAAGACGCGACCGTCGAGGGCGACGACTCCGCAGCCGTCGAGGGCGACGAGTCGGTCGACCCGGCCGACGACGCGGTCGACCCGGCCGACGACGCCACCACCGACCGGACGGGCGACGGCAGCCGGTAGCCCTACACCTCGTGGAGGAACGTCTGGAACTCGGCGGTCCGGCCGTCGGGGTCGTCGGCGAAGAACTGGTAGATGTCGTAC
>JBDGSQ010000071.1:0-9728 GCA_042217455.1 Haloferacaceae archaeon
GATCCACCACGGGCGACTCTACCCGAACCTCGATACGCTCGTCGAGAAGGGACTGGTGGAGAAGGGACAGCGCGACAGGCGGACGAACTACTACACGCTCACCCGGCGCGGGCGTCGCGAGATCGACGCCCGCCGGGAGTGGGAGAACCAGTACGTGGACCTCTGATTCGCGACCGTGCGGTAATCAGCCGTCGTCGGCGTCGGGCGAGGCGTCAGGCGGCAGTCCTCCGGACCGGTCCGGTCCGTTCACCGGCGGTTCCGCCTCTCGATTCTCCGTCACGCCGCCGGCGGCCGTCTCGCCGGGGCCGTCCACGAGGTAGCCCGGGTCGACCGTGTACGGCCGGAGCGGTTCGGGCGAGAGCAGGACGGGCAGGACCACTCTGGCGAAGTGGACGACGAGGACCAGCAGCATCGGCATCAGGAAGATGCCGTACCACCCGAAGAGCAGGGGCCCGAACGTGTACGCGATCATCAGGCTCCCGACGTGGAGGCTCCGACCGGAGACGTACGGCCTGAGAACGAGGTCCGGGATGGTGTCCACCACGACGAACGAGACGGACGCGAACACGATGACGAACCAGAGCGCGCTCGTCTCGCCGGTCAGGACGGCGCGGGCGAGCATGAAGGCGGCCACCGGGAAGTAGACGAGTTTCATCCCCACGACCGGGATGAGACTCGCGACGCCCGCGAGCATCCCCACCAGCGCGGCGGCGGGAATCCCGTGGCCGGCGGGCGCGACGACGTTGAGTGCGGAGTAGGCGATGACGCCGATGGTGCCCGTCAGGACGGCGTTGAGGATGTTCCCGAAGAAGATGTTGTTGAAGTCCCTGTCGACCGAGCGCAGGTACTCCTCGAAGACGCCCCGGTCGTCGCTGAACCGCCTGAGCGCCCACTGCGAGAGGCGGTGGTCGTCGCGCAGGAGGTAGAACGCGAGCGCGACCATCACGAACAGGTGGACCAACCCCACGCCGACCATAGCGACCGACTCGAACGCCGACGCGAGCGAGGCGAGCACCTGGTCGACACTCCCGCCGGAGAGAATCGTACCGGGGTCGATGCCGGTGAGCACGCCCTCGGGTCCGACGAGGCGCTCGAGCGTCGCCGGGTCGTAGAGCGGCGAGGAGTCGAGCGGGAAGAGTTCGGTGTACCGCTGGAGTTCGCGGGCGGCGATGACGAGCGAGTAGGCGGCCAGTCCGAGCGCCGGGAGGGCGAGGAGGAAGATGGAGACGCCGGCCGCGAGACTCGGGGGCTGCACCCGCCGCTGAATGCGGCGGTGGATGGGGCGGGTGGCGTAGTAGAGAAAGATGCCGAAGACGAACGTCCCGACGAACGAGTAGACGACGTAGCCCACGAGGGCGAACAGCGCGGCACCGAGGGACCACCAGCCGAGCTGAGAGCGACTCACGTCGTCGAGTACCATATGCTATCTCCCGCGCGGCGACCGGAAAAACCTGTCGCGAGTCGGAAAAGTCGCGCGACTGTCGCGGGACGAACCGCGCGACGACCCCGATGGCACGCTGCGCTGAGTCGCTCGGGCGGGGCGCACGTGCGAGTGAAGTGTCACGGGAAGGGAGTCGACGAGTCGCGGATATGGAACGTTCGTTTCTCGAACCGCCGAGATTCTGGACACCCGGGAATCGTTCGACGGCGTAGTCGGAAATGCCGAACTTTAACACCTCCTTCTTCGAAGGCTCAGATATGGACAGAGCGACTGCGGAACCATCTGTGAGCGAGATGCCAGGTCCGAAAGCCCGAGAGTGGGTCGACTACCACCAGCGGGTCTCCGCACCCAGCACGTACGTCTACGAGTTCGTGTGGGACATCACCGCCGACGCGGAGGGCCCGTTCTGTACGGACGTCGACGGCAACGTCCTGCTCGACTTCACGAGCCACGTCGCGGCCGCGCCGCTCGGGTACAACAACCCGAAGATTATGGAGAAAGTCGAGGCCTTCGACTTCGTGGACCCGACGAAGATAGCCGGCCAGGACTTCTACGTCAGCGACGGCAACGCGCCCGGCGAGGAGGAGATCCCGGGGCCGGCGACGCTGATGAACCGCCTCGCCGACCTCAGCAGCCAGTACGACATGGACCGGGTCTTCCTGAGCAACTCCGGGGCCGAGGCCGTCGAGAACGCCATCAAGGTCGCCTACGACGCCACCGGCAGCAAGTACGGCTTCACCTTCGAGGGTGCGTTCCACGGACGCACCCTCGGCGCGCTGTCGCTGAACCGCTCGAAGGCGATCCACCGGCGCGGCTACCCCGAGATAGCCGGCATCCAGTCGGTCCCGTACTGCCGGGACCGCAACTGCACGGCCGAGACGTGCGACTGCGGCTTCTTCGCGCAGGACAGCTCGCAGCTCCGCCGGAAGCTCCACCCCAAGCGGGGGAACGTCGACCCCGACGACGTCGCCTACCTCATCGTGGAACCGGTACAGGGCGAGGGCGGCTACCAGTTCCCGAGCGAGGCGTTCGTCGACGAGATCGTCGACGTGGTCGAGACGTACGACCTCACGCTCATCGCCGACGAGATTCAGACCGGCGTGGGCCGCACCGGGACCATGTGGGCGTCCGACCAGCTCCCGCTCGAACCCGACATCATCACCGGCGCGAAGGGCCTGCGCGTCGGCGCGACCATCTCGAGTACGGACATGTTCCCCGACGAGAAGGGTCGGCTCTCCTCGACGTGGGGCGCTGGCGACGTCGTCAACTCGATGATGGGGACGTTCACGCTCGACGCCATCGAGGAGTACGACCTGCTCGACAACGCCGTCGAACGCGGCGAGCAGTTCCTCGAGATACTCGCGGACGCCGCCCCCGAGTCCGTCGTCGACGTGCGCGGTCGTGGCCTGATGCTGGCCGTCGAGTTCGAGACCGCAGACCTGCGTGACGACGTGGTCGAGGCCGCGCTCGAGCGCGGGCTGCTCACGCTCTCGGCCGGCTACAAGACCCTCCGGGCGCTCCCGCCGCTGGACGTCACGGAGCGCGAGATAGAACTCGGCGCGCACCTCCTCCTCGACGCCATCGAGGACGCCGCGTAATCGACGCCCCACCCGGGGGCCGCTCCCGCTGACTCACGTCCAGTCGTCGAGCCCGGTCTGTACCAGCGCGTCCTCGATGCGCTCGAAGCCGCGCGCGACCTCGCCCGCTGCGACCTCCCACTCCTCGACGACGTACCGCCTCGCGGCGGCGATGTCCGGGTCGACGTCGGTGTCGAACTCGTACTCGTCTGTCACCGGCGGGTCGAGGAAGAACTCGCGGACGCGGTCGGCGTTCGGGATGTGCGCCCCGCGGGCGTCGAGGACGCCCCAGAGGTCGCCGTGCGCTGTGACCTCGGCGAGGGCCGTCTTCGGGCCGATGCCGGAGACGCCCTCGTTGAAGTCGGTGCCACAGAGCAGGGCGATATCGACCAGCTGCTCGTAGGTCACGTCGAGGTCCGCGAGCGTCGCGTCGAGGTCCATCAGTTCCGGGTTGCCCTTGCTCGTCAGCTTCCGGAGCGTCAGCGGCGCGCCGAACAGCAGTGTGTCGTAGTCCTCGCTCCCGACGTAGTCCGCGTCGCCGCGCTTGGCCATGTACGCGGCCTGCGCCTCGCCCTCGGCGGGGGCCTCGACGTACGGGACGTCGAGCAGGTCGAGCAGTTCCCGCGTGGTCTCGTGGATGACGCCCGTGAGTCGCTGGGTCCGCGCTTCGAGTCGCGCGGCCTGCACGTCGTCGCCGGCCTCGCGGGCCTCCGACAGTCGCTCTTCCGCCTCCGCGCGCTGCTCGCGGCGCTTCTCGACCTCGTCCTCTTTCAGGTCCGTCACGCCGCCGTCGAAGACGAACACGGGCACGAGGTCGTGTTCGAAGAACTTCGGGAGGCCCTGCACGAGGCCGACGAGGTTCGCCACCTCCTCGCCCCCGGCGGTGGTGTAGGCCTCGCTCCGGGTGAACTTCACCGTCGTCGTGAGGTAGCGGTAGAGCCAGTTGTGCGCGTCCACGGCGACCGTCTCGCCGTCGAGGTCCTCGAAGGCGACCTCCCGTATCGACGCGAGTTGCCGCAGGTCTGAGATGCCCATCGGACCGCGGTACGGTCCCGGGCGAGTTTAATCCCCCGCGTCGGCGGCGGGTCCCCCGGCGCTCGAAGAAACGTCCGAACACGACCCTCGAAGCGGCCTCCGAACACGACGCTCGAAGAAACGTCCGAACGTTCGGCGCCCGACTCACGCCGACGTCGACACGGACGGCTGATTCACGCCTGCGTTCCGACGCACGTCAGCGGCGACGCGCAGGCCCGACTCACGCCGACGTATCGACGCACGTCAGCGGCGACGCGCAGGCCCGACTCACGCCGACGTATCGACGCACGTCAGCGGCGACGCGCAGGTTCGACTCACGCCGACGTATCGACGCGCGCCGGCGGCGACGCGTCGGTCCGTGCGGCGAGAAAGGAGGCCTCGGGGTCGTCCGGGTCGCGCTCGCGGTAGACGGCGAGGCCGGCCCGGTAGCGCGCCGGGTCCCGCTCTCCCGGTGCGGGTCGTTCGAGGACGAGTTCCGCGAGGCCGGTCCGCTCGCCGGTGTACCCGAAGCCGACCTTGTAGCACGCCTCGTAGGCGAAGGGGTTGTTGACGGCGATGCGCAGGCGGTCGTAGCCGCGGTCCTCGACGCGCGCTGCGAGGTAGGCCAGCAGGCGGGGACCGAGGCCCTCGCCGCGGCGGTCCTCCCGGACCGTCACGTACCGGAACCAGACCGTCCCGGGGTCGGTGCGGTCCTCGTTGAACGCCACGGCCGCGAGGACGTCCGTGTCGTACGCGTCGCCGGCGGCGGTGGTGGAAGGCGGGATCGTGCCGGTGTCGGGCGGGTCCACGGCGGCCCCGGGGTCGCGGACGACGGCCTTCCCGGTGTTCGTCATCACGAACTTCCCGGCGTAGCTGAACCGCCGGTAGTCGAGTCTGAGCGTCACCTCGTCTGCCGGCCACCCGAGGACGACGAACTCCATGCCGGGGATACGGGCCGGACGCCAAACCGCTTTTCCCTCGCCACCGGTCGCCGCGGAGGCCGAATCGCGTTGTCCTCGCCGCCGGTCGCCGCGGAGTCGAGCCGCCGTGTGCCGGCTGTCAGCCGCGGCGAACGCCAACCCTCTTTGCGCTCGCCGCCGGAGCGGAGGCATGCACGGTACCGGTGACGTCCGCTTTTTCGACCGCATCGCCGGCCTGTACGACCTCGCGATGGCCTCGGCAGACCGGGAGCCGCTCGCGGCGGGCCTCGCGTACGCCGACCGACCGGTCGAGGAGGTGCTCGACGTCGGCGGCGGGACCGGCCGGGCCGCGCGGGCCCTCGGCGACGACGTCGAGACGGTGGTGGTCGACCGCTCGCGCGGGATGCTCAGGGAGGCGCGCGGGCGGGGGTTACAGACGGTGCAGGCCGACGCACGGAGGCTCCCGTTCTCCGACGAGAGCGCCGACGCCGTCACCGTCGTCGACGCCTTCCACCACATGCCGGCCCACGGGCGGGTGCTCGCGGAGGTGGCGCGGGTGCTTCGACCGGGCGGCGTCCTGGTCATCCGGGAGTTCGACCCCACGACGCTCCCCGGGAAGGCGCTCGTCGCCGCAGAGCGACTCGTCGGGTTCGGGTCGACCTTCGAGACGCCAGAATCGCTGGCGGCCGCGGTGCGGAGCGTCGGACTCCGGTCTGCGGTCCCCGAGGGCGGGTTCGGGTACACCGTCGTCGGCGTCAAAGGGACAAGTAAATGAGCGCCGGCGGAAAGCCCACGGTATGGCCTCCGAAGGGTCGTTCCTGAGCGGTCGCATCGACGCGGCGTCGTTACCGCTGGCGATAGGTGACGTGGTCGTCATCGCCCTGCTGTTGACCGCGGGCACCGTCTTCCACAACGGCGCGCAGTTCGTGATGACACACCCCGGGCACCTCGCGCAGGTGCTCTTCCCGTTCCTCCTGGGCTGGGTCGTCGCCGGTCCGCTCCTCGGCGCCTACTCCGTGGGCGCGACCGAGACGGCGAAGGCGGCGGTCCCGCTCGCGCTCCGGGCCTGGATACTCGCCGACGTGATCGGAATGGCGATTCGGGCGACGCCGTGGATCGAGGGCGGCGTGGAACTCTCCTTCGTCGCCGTGACGCTCCTCGTCGGCTTCCTCGGCCTCGGCCTCTGGCGCTACCTCTACTTCAAACTCACCTGAACGGCGCGGTCCGCGCCTGTCGATGTGTTACCGTGTGACGACCGCTGGCGGCCGCTGAGGCGGGGAATCACGATTCATCCGAGTGACGTTTTCAGCGTCGAATCGGGCGACACGATGGGGTCGCTGCATCGCCATAACTTATGAGAGGATTTCGAGGACATTTGTAAATGCATTTATCTTGCCTATGGTAAAGAATTATATACCCACCTCCCATACTATGGAATGTATTATGACTGGGTATTATGACTTCGTCCTCGGGCTCATTCCGCTCGCGCTCATTGGTATCACCGCCGTACTGCACGTCGCAGGGTTCGCACTGACGAGTGCGGTCCCGCTGGGTGCCGGTTCCGCGGTGTTGATAATGGGCCACGCGCTCTTCGTGAACGCGCCCATCGACGAGGTCCCCCGCCCCTCGGGAACCCAGTCGATGCAGGCCGAGTGAGACCGCTGTAGACCCCCTGACGCTTCTCCTCCAGCGTCGCCCCATCTCCCGCGTCGAACCGTTCCCCGCATCGTTTTGTCACTGGCCGCCGTTGGCCGACGCATGACCGAGACGCTGTTTCTGACGAGCGCTGACGTCAGCGGCCTCGCGACCCCCGCCGAGTACGTCGACGCCGTGCGAGAGGCGTACCGACAGCGCGGCGAGGGCGCGCCCGCGGAGCCGCGGACCAAACTCGTCAACGAGGAGCCGCCGGGAATGCTCACGACCTACGCCGCCGTCCTCCCCGACACGGGCGCGATGGGCGGATACATGTACGCCGCCGGATTCAGCGAGCGCGACTCGTGGTTCGTGGCCCCGCTGTTCGACGCCGACTCAGGCGAACCGCTGGCGCTCGTCGACGGCGCGAGCATGAACCCCTTCAAGACCGGAGCGGCGGGCGCTGTCGGCGTCGACGCCCTCGCCCGCGAGGACGCCTCGTCGCTCGCTATCATCGGTAGCGGCGCGCAGGCCCGCGGGCAACTCCGGGCGACGGCGGAGGTCCGCGACCTCGACACCGTCTGGGTCTACTCGCCGACGAAAGCGCACCGGGAGTCGTTCGCGGGCGAGATGGACCGGACGCTCGACGCGAGCGTCGCCGCCGTCGCCTCCGCGGCCGCCGCAATCGAGGGCGCGGACGTCGTCGTCACGGCGACGACGGCCTCCGAACCGGTCCTCGACGGCGACTGGCTCGAACCCGGCACGCACGTGACCGCCATGGGACAGTACACCCCCGGGAAGCGTGAACTCGACGTGAAGACGGTCGAGCGCGCGAAGTACGTCCTCGACCTGCGCGAGCGGGCGACCATCGACGCCGGGTCGTTCATGTACGCGATGGAGGAGGGAGCCGTCGAGGAGGACGACGTCTACGCCGAACTGGGAGACGTCGTCGCCGGGACGGTCCCCGGCCGCGAGGACGACGAGGAGATCACGGTCTTCGACAGCGGCGGCACCGGCATCGAGACGGCCGCCGCCTCCCACCTGCTCTACGAGAACGCCCGCGAGGAGGGACTGGGGACGACCATCGACTTCGCGCCCGGGAGCGAGGCGCTCACCGGGCGGGACTGAGGAGTCGCCCCGCCGAGCGTCGATACCGGAGCGTCGAAGTCACTGGATGGCGGCCGGAGCGGTCGCCACCTACTCCAGACGGTACCGGAGGACGGCGGCGATGCCGCCGAGGTTCTTGAGCTGCTCCCCCGGCGCGAAGTCGGCCGAGAAGACGACCACGTCGCCGCCTTTCTGCTCTGCGGTCTCGATGACCTCGTTCACGTCGACGTCCCAGTCGCCCCGGCCCTGTCGCTCCTCGCGGAGGCGCTGGTCGAGGACGAGCAGCGTCTCGACCGCGCCGTAGTCTGCGGCCTTCGCAACCTCCTCGATGCCGTAGGCGGCTTTCGCCCCGGAGGCGATGTTCTCCATCAGTTCGTCGATGAGTTCCGCCTCCCGGGCGATGCGGGTCTCCTCCTGGACGTCGCTGACCGCGCCGCGCTTGAGCACCTCGTGGACCCCCCGGTCGCCGACGGCGCTCGTGTCCACCGTCGTCACCGTCTCCGCCACCTCGGGGTAGTGCTCCTCCAGGTAGTCCAGCGCGTCCCGCTTCGTGAAGCCGGGTCCGGCGAGGACGACGGCGTCGGCGTCGAGGTGCTGGAGGGCGGCGCCGAGTTCGTCGAACAGTTCGTCCCGCGGGCGGGCGTACTCTCCCTTCCCGGTCGGCTTCGTGAAGGAGGCGTACTCCTCGGTGCCGTACTGCTTGACCACGTGGACGTACGCCTCGCCCTCCTCGACGGTGGCGACGGCGACGTCCGGATTCTCGGTCGCCTCTTCGGCCTCCTCGATTCGGTCGAGCTGGTCGGGTTTGAATCGCTTCTCGATCGTCAGCTCCTCGCGTTCCTCGACGTTGAGCGTGTGGTGGTGGCCGAGCTGGTCCTCGCGGGAGCAGTCGACGATGACGCCCCCCACGCGCAGGCGGTTGGCGAAACGCGCGAACTCCACGTCCTCGACCTCGAGGGTGACGTGCATGTGCTCGCGCTCGCCGCCGGTGTCGCGCATGTGGTCCTCGTCGCGCTGGATGCGCCGGGTCGTGTCCCCGGAGACGAGGTCGCCCGGTTCGAGCACGTGAGAGAGGTGCCAGAGGTCGTCGACGTTCTCCGGGACGAGCGTGATCCGCGTCCGTCCCTCCTCGCCGCGACCACGGCTCTGAATGCGCATAGTCGACCCTCGGCCCGCGGACTAAGGAACCTTCCCTTTCCCGGCGACGGGGTCGCCGTCGGGGGTCCGCGCAGGCGACTCGGTCGGGGCGAGCCGTCCGCTGTCGGGGTCCACGCTGACGGCCCCGTCGGTGCGGGCCCGCGCTGACGACCCCGTCGGTGCAGGTCGTCGCCGGACGGCGTCACCGGGGGTCCGGCCGGAGTCCCCGCCGCGCCGTCGCCTCCCCGACGCCCCGCCCCCAGAGGTAGGCCGTCAGCACGAGTGAGACGAACAGGAGCGGGAGGCCGACGAGCAGCGGCGACAGCGAGACGCCGACGACGAGGCCGAGACCGCCGACGAACACGGAAAGGAGCCACGGGACGGCGTACTCGAACGTGAACGCGACCGAGAGGACGGACGGGACGTTGAACGCGGAGGCGACAGAGCCGGTGAGCGCGAACAACCCGCACGCCGCCGGGAGGAGGAAGTGTACGAGGAGGGCGAGCAGGCCGAGCAGGTAGAAGACCGTCGTCGCCCCCCAGGTGGGAATCGCCGCGGGGTCGGGAATCAGGAGCGGAACGCCGACGGCGACCGGCACGCCGACGGCGAGGACGTATCCGAGCGTGACGCCGAGGACCTTCAGACCGTCGACGAACAGCGTCCCCCACTCGGTGAACGACGGCGCGACGTCGTCGCCGACTGCGGACTCGCGGACCACCCGGACGAGGTAGCCCTGCAGGACGAGTCCCGGGAGGACGAGCGCGCTCAGGGGGACGAGCAGGCCGCCGATGACCACCGTCGAGAGGAGGTCGTCGCTCCCGTTTACGTACGCCAGCGCGTCGTCGAGCATTACGCCGAAAGAAATCGCTCGCCGAGATAATTCTTGTGACGGTGGCGCAC
>JBDGSQ010000094.1:0-7055 GCA_042217455.1 Haloferacaceae archaeon
GACTCATGACGTCCTCCGGTTCGTGTCAATGGTCCTAAAATATGTGTTACCGTTCCCGGGGAGGGAGAGACGGGGGCAGAGCTAAGTGGGGTCAGCCGGCGTCGTTCGAATCCCGCGGGGGCGGTCGCCTCGTCGGGCGAAAGCTACTATGTTCGTCGCCACGGCAACTACGGCATGCTCGACGTCGACGGCGAGGCGGGCGGGGGACAGGTGGTCCGGACGGCCGTGAGTCTCGCCGCCCTCACCGGGACGCCGGTTCGGGTGACGAACGTTCGGGGGGCGCGGCCGGACCCCGGCCTGCGCCCGCAGCACTGCGCGTCGATACGCGCCGTCGCCTCGTGCTGTGACGCCGAGTGCGACGGCGTCGAGGTTGCGTCCGAGGCGTTCTCGTTCGACCCGGACGCCGTCACCGCCGGCGAGTACGCCGTCGACATCGGCACCGCCGGGAGCGTCACGCTCCTGTTCGACGCGCTCTTGCCCCTCGCGGCGGTCCTCGACGACCCGCTCTCGGTTTCGGCCACGGGCGGGACCGACGTGAAGTGGTCGCCGACGGTCGGTCACTACCGGACGGTCAAACTCCCCCTCGCGGCCCGGTTCGGCTTCGAGGCCGCCGTCTCCGTCGAGCGGACCGGGTTCTATCCGGCGGGCGGGGGGACGGCGACGCTCCGGGTCTCGCCCTCGACGCTCGAACCGGCGACGCTCCTCGAACGCGGGGCGCTCCGGGGGGTGGCCGTCGACTCGAAGGCGGCCGAATCGCTCCGCGAGAGCGAGGTGGCAGACCGGCAGGCGGCGGCCGCCGTCGAGGCCCTCGAGGACCGGGACGTTCCGGTGACAGACACCGCCGTTCGGTACGTCGAGACGGCGTCGCCGGGGTCTGCGGTCCTCCTGCGGGCCGAGTACGACGGGACGGTGGCCGGATTCGACTCGCTCGGCGAGCGCGGACTCCCCGCCGAGGAGGTGGCGGCGCGCGCCGTCGAGGCCTTCGACGAGTTCCGGACCGGAGCGGGAGCGGTGGACGAACACACCGCAGACCAGTTGCTCGTGCCGCTGGCGCTCGCCGGCGGGCGCGTCCGAGTGCCCTCCGTGACGGCCCACGTCGAGACGAACCGGGAGGTCCTCGACGCCTTCGGCGGCGACGTCCGCGTCGAACGCGGCGAGGACGGGGTGACTCTGACGTCTGACGGCGCCCTCGGCTCGCGCGTCGCCCGGTCCTGACGCCCGGCGACTCCGGCGCGCGCGGTACCCCTCTGCGTTCCGAGAGGTCCCCGTCGGCGCGGGCGGTGTGCCCGACGTGTCGCCGGTGACAGAGGGACGCACCGCGGCGAAGTCTGCCTATTTCCCCACTCGTTGCCTCCGGCAGGTGATGGACGATTCTCCAGACGTTCATGTGACATTACGCGGAGAGCTGGTTACAGACGGCCGACTGCGGTCGCTCGCGCGAACCGGGAGCGGGGTGATGAACCGGTTGGCAGTCCAAGGTGAATCTACATCTCGCTCGCCACCGTCCATGTCTAGTGTTAACACTCAACAACAGGTGATTCAGGAATGCCAGAATGCAACAGCTGTGGTTCGTTCGTGACGCCCCGGTTCGCCCGCGTGTTCGGCGACAACGACGACGTGGTCGAGGGGTGTCTCAACTGCCTGACGTCGGCCGAGATGATGGAGGGGACCCCCGGGGACCGCGGGCAGTTCCGTGTGCCCGACGCGGCCTGGCGGAGGTGACGACGTCGGCGTCGACAGCTCGTCCGCTCACAGGACGACGAACGTCGGGAGGTAGAGCAGGAGACACACGACCGCCATCTTCCGGTCGATGCGCTCGCGGAGCCAGAACATGAACAGCACCGTGAGCGACACCGCGAGCATGTAGAGCATCGAGGCTGCGATGACCTGCTGGTTCGTGACGACCACGTCGGCGACGAGCGCTCCGATGCCGAGTGAGAACACCGGGTCGGTGATGTTGCTCCCGAGCAGCGACCCGACGGAGATGCCCGCCTCGCCCTGGCGGGCGGCGATGCTCGCGACCGCTATCTCCGGTGCGGTGGTGCCGAGGCCGGTCAGCAGCCCGAGGAAGTACTCGCCGACGCCGGCCAGTCTAGCGAGGGCGATGCCGTTGGTCACCATCACGTGCCCGCCGACGACGACGAGGGCGAGGCCGCCGAGTATCCACGGAACCGTCTCGCGGGGCGACCCGCGCGTCTCGATGACCTCCTCGGTCACCTCCTCGCCCCCCTCGCTCGTGTAGAGGGTGTAGACGAAGTTGACGTAGGCAAGCATCATCAGGAACCCCTCAGAGCGGATGATGCGCCCGTCCTCGAGGGTGAGAATCATGATTATCATGGCGAGCGTCATCGCGCCCCCGTATATCATCACGTTCCGGCGCTCGCCGACGATGGGCGCGACGAGGGCGACGATGCCGAGCGCGAGGGTTATCTGGGCGATCTCGGAGCCGACGATGTTGCCGACGACGATGTCGCCCGACCCGTAGAACGCCGCGTAGACCGACGTCGTCATCTCGGGAATCGAGGTGCCGACCGAGACGACGGTGACGCCGATGAAGAACGGCGAGACGCCGTAGTGCAGCGCGAGTTCGCCGGCCGCCGTGATCGTCCGGTCGGCACCGACCACGAGCAGCGCGAGTCCGAGGAGGAACAGACCGGCCTCGACGAGCATCGAGTGAGACGACGGCCCCCCGCGGCATAACTGTTCGTCGCCGGAGGGGTCGACGCCGCGGCGGGAGCGCGGTCCCGGCGTTTCTGCGGTGTCTGCTCAGCGACCGCTCTCGTCGGCGAGTTCGACCCCGACGAGTCCCCCGAGGACGCTGAGGCCGACCACGTAGACGACGAGAAAGAGGACCGCGAAGAGGAACAGTCCGAGAAAGAAGAACGCGGCGCGCAACTGGTCGGCGACGATGGTCCCGAGGCTGACGATTCCCAGAATCAGCAGGACGAAAAACGCGGCCGGAATCGACGCGACGACGCCCGAGACCGCGCCGACCCGGGCCCCGTCGCGCCCGTGGAGGTAGCCGGCGAGTGCGCCGCCGAAGACGGGCGCGAACGGGACGAACCCGACGAGGACCGTGGCCGCGGCCCCGACGAACGCGTGGACGAGCAGGTCGCCCCTGTCGCCGGCGTCGTCGCTCTCCCCCGACGCCGCGCCGTCCGGCGGCGTTTCGCCGCCCGTGGACGTGCCGGCGCTCGCCGACTCTACGTCGGCTGCTGAGCCGGCGTTCGTCGACTCCACGTCGGCTGCTGGCCCTCCCTCCACCGACTCGCCCCCGTCGTCCCCCGTCCCATCCTCGCCCTCGCCCCCGTTCGGGTCGGCGTCGTCTCGCTTCTCGACCATACCGAAGAATCGTCACTCGTCCTATATAACTGCGCGGCGAACGGAGCGCGTCCCTCAGGCCGACTCGGCCTCGCGGAAGTCGGCGGCGACCGTCGAGAGGTCGCTGAACGCGACGTCCGGCCGCGAGCGCAGGTGGTCGACGAGCGCCTCGAGGTGTGCGAGGCGGTGGCTCCGTCCGGACACCTGCGGGTGCATCGTCAGGACGAAGACGCCGCCGTCGACGTTCTCGTACATCCAGTCGAACTGGTCGGCCCACATCTCGTAGACGGCGGCCTCGTCCGCGTAGCCCTTCCCGGGGCTGTACGCGAAGGCGGGGTAGTCGTCCCGGTTCCACGACACCGGGATGGTGACGACGTCGAGAGGGTCGCCGCGCTCGTAGGCCCCGTCGGACGGGGCGCGGTCCTCGTGGAGCCAGTACGGCCGGAAGTCGCTGGCCATCCCGCTGGAGTCCCACTCGAAGCCGAGTTCCTGGAGGAGCCCGCGGGTGTGTTCGGAGAAGTCCCACGAGGGCGACCGGTAGCCCAGCGGTCTGCGCCCGGTGAGGTCCTCGACGCTCTCGATGCCGCGCTCTATGTCGCGGCGCTCCGCCTCCCTGCTCTCGTAGGACCCCGGCCGGGTGTGCGACCAGCCGTGGTGCTGTATCTCGTGGCCCTCGTCGTGGACGCGGCCGGCGACGTCGGGGAAGCTATCGACCGTGTGACCGGGGACGAACCACGTGCTCGGCAGGTCGAGGCGGTCAAGCAGGTCGAGCAGGCGGGGCGCCCCCTCCGTCGCGCCGAACAGTCCGCGAGAGCGGTTCACGGGCGTGTTGCGGTCGGAGCTCACGTGTATCCACGGCGAGACAGCGTCGAAGTCGAAGGTCAGACAGACCGTCGCACGGGTCATGGGACGTCTCTCGCAGGCGGGAGGCATAAGACTTCAGTCGACTGTCTCGCCGGCAGTACGTGCGGGACTTGCAAGGTGAGTTGCATGGGACTTTAAGGCGGGACGCACGGGACTTCAGTAGATTCTTGCGTCTCCTCGCCTCCGAGCAGGTATGGACGTTCTCGCAATCGTCGCACATCCCGACGACGCGGACATCTTCTGTGGCGCCACGCTCGCGAAGCACGCAGACCGGGGAGACGAGGTGACGATCGCTCACATGACCCGCGGGGAGTACGGCGGCGTCGACACCACGCAGGACGAACTCGCCGCGGTGAGAGAGCGCGAGGCCAGAGCCTCCGGCGCCGAACTGGGCGCGGACGTCGAGTTCCTCGACTTCGAGGACGGCCGCGTCACGTACTCGCTTGAGGCGCGTCTGGAGGTGGTGGCGACCATCCGCGAGCACGACCCGGACCTGATACTCACCCACTTCGACGACGACATGCACCCCGACCACCGCGCGACGTCTCGCCTCGTCACGGACGCCTACTACATGGCGTCGCTCCCGCTGGTCGACGTCGGGGGTGCGGCCTGCGACCCGGACAACGTCTACTACGTCGGCAAGCCCACCTCCTCGTTCGAGCCGACGGTCAGCGTGGACGTGACCGGATACCTCGACGCGAAGGTCCGCGCGGTCGAACAGCACGAGTCGCAGGTCGCGTTCCTCGCAGCGCACGGCGGCATCGACGCGGAGTTCGACGACCTCGAAGAAGACGTCCGCGCGGAGGCCCGGAGCCTCGGCAAGCGGGTCGGCGTCCGGTACGCGGAGGGCTTCCGGCCGCTCCACGAGCAGGCGCGGGCGTACCTCGACTGAGGTGCGACCCGGAGACCTCGACTGGACGCCCCGAGCGCAGACGAAACCCGCAGAAACGCCCAGAGGGGGAACGCTTTTGCGGGGCCGGACCGTAGGCAACACGATGACGTCGGAGGCTCCGCAGGTATCCGACCGCCCGGAGACGAACAGCAAGGTCGGACGGCTCATCGAGGCGTACGACCTCGATGGACTCGGCGAGGAACTGGAGGAGTACTGGACCGGCGAGCGCGAGGACCAGTACAGCCTCCGGAAGCTGGCGGACCACTTCAACCGGCAGCTCCTGCGCCGTGCGATGGAACGCGCGGGCCTGAACCCGATGGACAACGACGTCGAGAGCACCTACGACCTCCTCACCGACGACGAGGTGAGCGAGGGGGTCAGAATCCAGCGGCGGCGGCGGCTCGAACGCGACGGCGTCGACGTCGACCGGCTCACCTCGGACTTCGTCTCCCACCAGGCTGTCCACACCTACCTGACGAAGTACCGCGGGGCGTCCCACGAGACCGACGACGGGAGCGACCCGGTCGAAAAGAGCATCGAGACGCTCCAGCGACTCCAGAGCCGGACCGAGGCGGTCAGCGAGAACACGGTGGACCGACTCAAGAACGCCGGCGACATCGACGTCGGCGAGTTCGACGTCCTCGTCGACACCCGCGTCCTCTGTCAGGACTGCGGGTCCGACTACGAGGTCATCGAACTGCTCGAACGCGGCGGCTGCGACTGCGAGTGACCGCCGTCTGCGGGTGACGCCCACGCGACCGCTCGATTCTTCCGACCGCGGTCAGACGAACTCGACCGGCGTCTGGGATTCTCTTCCGACGGCGCTCAGAGGAACTGCTCGCGGTATCGACCGGCGAGTTCCCGGTCGAAGTCCGCCAGACGGACCACGTCGGCCGCCGCGAGGTCGTCGTACTGGTCGACGTAGGCCACGGCGGCCGACTCCGCGGCGAACGGGAGCGGATTCGTCTTCATCGGCGCGTCGATGCGGTCTGCGTTCGTCTCCAGCACCCAGTAGGCGACGCGCGCGTCGACGACTTCCTTCGTGTCGTAGTCGTGGACCCACGCACCGAGGAGGGTCCGTCGGGTTCGCCCCTCCTCGAAGTGTCCCGGGTCGGCGTAGTAGGCGGTCGCACACCCCGGCGAACAGAAGTGCGCCCGGTGGCCGTCCTCGAAGGACACCTGCGCGTTCCACTCGGGGAACTTCGCGGGCGACATCCCGCAGACCGCACAGGACGCGCCCTCCGGCACCTCGACCCGGTCTGTCGCGGCCGCCTCCCCGGTCTCGGGGAGGAATTTCGCCCGGTACGTCCGCGCGAGGGGAACGTCGAAGGCGTCGAGACCGACGACGTCGTGGGCCGTCAGGTCGTCGTACCGGTCGGTGTAGGCGACGGCGTCCCCCTCGGACTCGAAGGGCAGCGGGTTCGCCCCCATCGGCGCGTCGATGCGCTCCCGGTTCCCCTCGAGTACGAAACTGGCGGCCGTCGCGTCCACGAGGTCGGCCGTCCCGTAGTCGCGGACCCACGCGCCGGCGACGCCGTCCCACGTCCTTCCGTCGGTGAAGTGGTTCGGTGCGGCGCGGTAGGCGACGAAACACCCCGGCGTGCAGACGTGGACTCGCGCGCCGTCCTCGAAGGACACCTGCGCGTTCCACTCGGGGAACTTCGCGGCCGACATCCCGCAGACTGCACAGGACGCGTCTGCGGACACCTCCGCGGGAGCGGTCACGTCCCGCTCGGTCTCGGATTCCGTCGACTCCGGCGGCGGCGTTCCCGCGTCGGTCGTCGTCTCCGCCGCTGTACCGGTCGTGGTCCCTCTGCCGCCCGGCCCTCCGCTACACCCCGCGAGCCCGAACGCCGTCGTCCCCGCGAGTGCGGCGAGTACCCTGCGGCGCGTGTGGCGACCGTGGGTGTGTGTCGAGCAGTCGGCCCCGTGCGTGTGCGGGTGTTCGTCGCTCCCGGCGGCGTCGTGTCGCGTCATG
>JBDGSQ010000094.1:7155-9662 GCA_042217455.1 Haloferacaceae archaeon
GTCTCCAGCCCTGTCGCATCGTCGTCTCCAGCCCTGTCGCATCGTCGTCTCCAGCCCTGTCGCATCGTCGTCTCCAGCATCGTCGCACCGTCGTCTCTAGTCGCGTCGTCTCGCGGCCGCCCATTCGCCTCCGCTGGCTGTCTCATCCGCTCTCGCGGACTGTTCCCTCCCCCCTCGCTGACTGTTCCTTTATTGCGCTGGGCGTGCTACGTTACCTCATGACAGGAATCCGGTACGAGGACTTCCTCGACCTGCGTTACGAGCCGACGCCCTCCGATCTGGTCTGCCGGTTCTCCCTCGAACCGGCGGCCGACATGGACGTGGAGGCCGCGGCGAGTCGGGTCGCCTCGGAGAGCTCGAACGGGACGTGGGCGGCGCTGCAGGTCGAAGGCGACGTGACGGACCTGAGCGCGACGGCGTTCGCCATCGACGGCGACGAGGTGTCGGTGGCGTACCCCGACGCCCTCTTCGAGGACGGCAACGTGGCGCAGGTGCTCTCCTGCATCGCCGGCAACATCATGGGGATGAAGGCCGTCGAGCGAATCCGGCTGCTCGACTGCGACTGGCCGGAGCCGCTGGCGACGACGTTCCCCGGCCCGCAGTTCGGCAGCGACGTCCGGACCGAGATATTCGACGCGTCGGACCGGCCGATAACCGCGACGGTGCCGAAGCCGAAGGTCGGGCTGTCGCCCGAACAGCACGCGCAGGTCGGGTACGACGCCTGGACCGGCGGCATCGACCTCCTGAAAGACGACGAGAACCTCACCGACCAGGCGTTCAACCCGTTCGAGGACCGCCTCTACCGGAGTCTGGAACTGCGCGACCGGGCCGAGGAGGAGACCGGCGAGAAGAAGAGTTACCTCGTGAACGTCACCGCGAGCGCAGACGAGATGCTCCGCCGGACCGAACTCGTCGCCGACGCGGGCGGCGAGTACGTGATGGTCGACGTCGTGACCGCCGGGTGGGCGGCCCTCCAGACCGTCCGCGAGCGGTGTGACGACCTCGGGCTGGCCATCCACGCCCACCGGGCGATGCACGCCGCGTTCGACCGGGTCGACGACCACGGCGTCTCGATGCGCGTCCTGGCGCAGATAGCCCGCCTCTGCGGCGTCGACCACATCCACACCGGCACCGCGGACCTCGGCAAGCTGGAGAACGAGGACACCGTCGGCATCAACGAGTGGCTGGCGAGCGACCTCTACGGCCTGAAGGACGTCCTCCCCGTCGCCTCGGGCGGTCTGCACCCGGGACTCGTGCCGCGACTGCTCGACCGGGTCGGCACCGGCGTCTGCGTGCAGGCCGGCGGCGGGGTCCACGGCCACCCGGACGGCACCCACGCCGGCGCGAAGGCCTTCCGGCAGGCCATCGACGCGTCGCTCGACGGCGTTCCACTCGAGGAAGCCGCCGAGGCCCACCCCGAGCTCGCGGCCGCGCTCGACACGTGGGGGACCGAGTCGCCGCGGTGAGTCCGGTCGTCACACCTCCGGGAAATCTGTGAATCCCTCCGCCCGGCCGCCGGTCAGTTCCCGCCCGGCCGACCAGACCGGCTAGTGTGCGCCCACACTACGATTTATGAACGGTCGGCTCGTACCAGCGCGTATGAGTAGCGAGCGCGTCGATTCCGAGAGCAAGGTCTCGGGGAATCAGGCGAACATCCCCGCTCGCATCCGGCGGGAACTCGACATCGACGACGGCGACCGCCTCCGCTGGCACGTCGAGGACGACGGAACACTCCGTGTGCAGGTCGTCCAGCGACGCAGCGGTACGTTCGACGACTTCGAGGGCTACGAAGGGGGCCGGGAGACGGAAGCCGAGAGCGAACACGACGCGTGGGGCGTCGACGTCGAGTAGATGCCGCGCGTGCTCGTCGATACGACCGTCCTCTTTGCGGCCGCCTACCGCCGTGACGCCGCACACGACGCCGCCCTCCCGATTCTCCGGGGCGTCGACGCGGGCGACCTCCCGGAAGCGGTGGTCCTCGATTACGTGCTCGCGGAGACGCTGAACGGACTGACGACACACGCGAGTCACGACGCCTCCGTCGATTTCCTCGACCGACTCGAGGAGAACACTCGTTTCCACCTCGCCTCGCTGATCGAGGACGAATTCGCTACGGCGAAGGGGCTCTTCCGCCAGTACGAACGCTTCTCGTTCGTCGACGCTGCAATCGTCGCGTACATGCGAGTGGAAGGACTCGGCTACCTCTACGCGTTCGACGACGACTTCGACGTCGCCGAAGACGTCTCCCGTCTCGACACCGCGAGTAACCCGTACGAGCCGGAGTGAACGGGCGGTCAGGGAGACGCTGCGTCGTCACGCCCACTGCGTGACGCGGGTCCACAAAAGAACGGGTGCCCAGAAGGACGGGTTTCCCGTGGGGCCCCGGTATGCCCTAATCGCCGAACATCTGGCGCATAACCCATATTTTGGGGACACACAGGGAACCCTAATCGGGAAGACTACGTTGATGAGCATCCGTGATGTAATTCTGCTAGTACTCTGGAGCT
>JBDGSQ010000139.1:0-9605 GCA_042217455.1 Haloferacaceae archaeon
GACCGGGCGCAAGCCCGGAGCCGGAGACGGCTGGCTCTGGAACAGAAACGAGACCACCCGGCAAGAGCGATGACGCGCGCGACCCGACCCGCGAGGGGAGGCAGTTAACCCGCAGAGCGCCGACGGCCGGGAACGGATGGAACGGCGAATCCTCACCGGTGCAAGTCCGCGCCGCAAGGTAGTCCGGACGTCGGCGCGGACGCTCAGCCGAATGCCGGGTCGAACAGAAGGGGGCTTACTCCTCTCAGCCGACTCGTACCCGCCCACCGACCGGTCCGTATCCGACGGGCGACGGGTCCGGGATTATTATTCACAACGTCCTAAATTGCCAATTACTGGTAATCGGGGGCGGAGTTGTGGCAGTTGAATTAATATCCGTCCGGCGGCTAGCTCCACGTAATGAGTAGCGGGACATCCGACGACGCCGACGGTGGCGAGACGCTTCGTCTGTCCGTCCCGGAGATGGACTGTCCGACCTGCGCGGGGAAAGTGGAGGCGAGTCTCGACCGGCTGGACGGCGTGCTTGCGATGGACCCGCGGCCCGCGAGCGGGACGCTCGTCGTCCGGTACGACCCGGACCGGGTGACAGTCGAAGACGTCCGCGAGCGCATCGAGGGGGCCGGATACGCGGTGGTCCGCGACGAGACGCTCACCCTCGACGTGCCGGAGATGGACTGCCCGGACTGCGCGGGGAAGGTGGAGGGGTCGCTGTCGACAGTCGACGGCGTTCTGGAGTACGACACCCGTCCCGCCGCCGGGACGGCGGTCGTCACCTACGACACCGAGTCGGCCTCCCGCGAGTCGGTCGTCGCCGCCATCGAGGGTGCGGGCTACCGGGTCGAGACGGGCGACGAGGTCGAGTCCCCCGGCGCGGTCTGGACGAGTCCGCGGGCGCTGAAGACCTGGGCCGGCGCGCTCTCTCTCGCCGCCGGTCTCCTCGTCGAGTGGGTGGTCCCGGGGCTGAACGCCGACCTCCTGGGAGTGGCGGGCGTGACCGTCTCGGTCGACTCGCTCTTCTACGTCCTCGCGGTCGTCGTCGCCGGCCAGGAGATCGTCCGGAGCGGCTACTACTCCGCGCGGAACCGCAACCTCGACATCGACTTCCTGATGACCGTCGGCATCGCCGGCGCGCTCGCCGTCGACCTCCCCTTCGAGGCGGCGACGCTCGCGGTGCTCTACAGCGTCGCCGAACTCATGGAGCGCTTCTCGATGGACCGGGCGCGCAACTCCCTGCGGGAGCTGATGGAGCTCTCGCCCGACACGGCCACGGTCCTCCGCGACGGCGAGGAGTCGGTCGTCCCGGTCGACGACGTCGCAGTCGGCGAACGCGTGGTCGTCAGACCCGGCGAGAAGGTCCCGCTGGACGGCGAAGTCCGCGAGGGCGCGAGCGCCGTCGACGAGTCGCCGATCACCGGCGAGAGCGTCCCGGTCGACAGGTCCGCCGGCGACGAGGTGTACGCCGGCAGCATCGTCGCGGAGGGCTACCTCGAGGTCGAGGCGACCGCGCCGGCGGGCGAGTCGACGCTCTCGCAGGTCATCCGGATGGTCGCCGACGCGGAGTCGAACCGCTCCGAGCGCGAGCAGTTCATCGACCGCTTCGCGGACTACTACACGCCGCTGGTGGTCGTCGCGGCGGTGCTGACCGTCGCCGTCCCGACGCTCCTGTTCGGCGAACCGCTCGTGCGGTGGTTCACCCGCGGGCTGACCCTGCTGGTCGTCGCCTGCCCCTGCGCGTTCGTCATCAGCACGCCCGTCTCGGTCGTCTCGGGCATCACCAGCGCCGCCCGCAACGGCGTCCTCATCAAGGGCGGCGACCGACTGGAGGCGATGGCCGACGTCGACGCCGTCGCCTTCGACAAGACCGGGACGCTCACGACCGGCGACCTCGGCGTCACCGACGTCGTCCCCCTGAACGGCAACGACGTCGGGGACGTCCTCGCCTGCGCCCGGGCGGTCGAGTCCCGGAGCGAACACCCCATCTCGGCGGCCATCGTCGCTCACGCCGACGAGCGTGGCGTCCCCGAGCGCGAGGTGTCCGACTTCGAGGCCCTCCCCGGGAGAGGCGTCCGCGCGGATGTCGAGGGGACGACCCACTACGCCGGGAGTCCGGACCTCTTCTCTGCCCTCGGGTTCGACCTCGAACACGCCCACGTCAGGACCGACGGCGGCCTCGCCACCGGGGAGGCGACCGACGTCACCGACGCCGCGACCGAGTGCGAGCACGGGACCTACTACGACCTCGTGAACGAGGTCCTCCCGCGCCTGCAGGAGGCGGGCAAGACGGCCGTCCTCGTCGGCACCGAGGACGAACTGGAGGGCGTCGTCGCCATCGCCGACACGGTCCGCCCGGAGGCGGCGTGGGTCGTCTCCCGCCTGCGCGAACTCGGCGTCGACCGCATCGCGATGGTCACCGGCGACAACGAGCGCACCGCGCGGGCCATCGCCGACCGGGTCGGCATCGACGAGGTCCACGCGGAGGTCCTCCCCGAGCAGAAGGTCGCGGTGGTCGAGCGACTCGGCGAGGCGTCGGAGACGGTCGTCATGGTCGGCGACGGCGTCAACGACGCCCCCGCCCTCGCCACCGCCACCGTCGGCGTGGCGATGGGCGCGGCCGGCACCGACACGGCTCTCGAAACCGCGGACGTGGCGCTGATGGCAGACGACCTCAGCCGCCTGCCCTACCTGTTCGACCTCTCCTCGCGGGCGACGCGGGTCATCCGCCAGAACGTCTGGGCGTCGCTCGCGGTGAAGGCCGTCCTCGCCGTCGGCGCGCCCCTCGGACTCGTCTCGGTCATCCACGCCATCGTCGTCGGCGACATGGGCATGAGCCTCACCGTCACCGGGAACGCGATGCGCCTCGCGGGCGTCACCCCCGAGGAGTTCGAGGGCGAGTGACCCCCGCGCGGACCGTTCGACCACCCGTTTCTTGACCGGTCGCCGAGAACGCCCGCCGATGGTCTCCGCCCCCTCCGACGATGTCGAGGCCGCGGACGTGGCTGCCGCCGACACCGTCGCGTGGCGCGCCGACCCCGACCCGCGGCCCAGGCGACTCCTCCGGTACGCGGGCGTGGGCCTGCTCGGCGGCGTCTCGCTGGTCGCGCTCTCGCTGTTCGCCTAAGTTGCCGTCGCGACTGCGCTCGGCGGCGGCGACCCGGACGCCCTCCTCCTGTTCGTGACCCTCGCGCTCGTGGGTGGGCCGCTCTCGCTCGTCTACCTGCTCGTCGCCGTCGACGTCGCGGGAACCGACCGCCTGCGCGAGTTGCTGGCCGGGTTCGCCCCGGAGGATGTCTCTCCCGCCGGCGCGCTCCTCGCCTCGGTGGCGACGGCGCTGCTCGTCGTCGCGCTCGCCCGAGTGTCCTTCCCGCTCGTCACCGGCTACCTCGCCGCCCTCGCGCTCCTCTGGGTGGTCGTCTCGGCGCGCCACACCGCCGGCGAACTCGACGTGGAGGCGCGGACGCTCTCGACCGAAACCGGCGGACGGCGTCGGACCTTCGACGTCTCCACGCTCGCTTCGTTCTCCGCCGTCGCCGTCGGCGGCTACGTGGTCTGCCTGCTCCGGTACGAGGCGGGGACGGTGTCGAATCCCTTTCTCGCCGTCTTCCCGGCGGCCGACTGGCCCGCCGTCCGGGAGGGGCTCGAACGGCTCCGGGAGGCAGAGGCCGGGTCGGTCCAGCCGGCGGTGCGGGTCGCGCTCGCCGCCTTCGGCCTCCTCTTTCTCGGCGTCGCCGGCGGCGTCGTGCTCCTCGGCGGGCGGTCGGGAGCGGGGCCGGCCGTCGCCTACGCGGTCGTCGCGCTGGGCGGACTCGGCCTCCTCATGGTCGTCCTCGCCGCGATGGGCTGACTGACGGGCGGTCTCCGACCGCAGCGGTCGGCTCCGAGCGTCTCCTCCCCCACCCGCGGCACTTACCCGACTGGGCCGCCTCTCTCCGGCCGTGCCCTCGACGGACCCCTCTGTCCCCGACGCGCCGCTCGACCCCGACGCCCTCGACGACGCGCTCGCGGCTCGATTCGGCGGCGACGACGGCGAGCGCCGGGTGGTCGTCAGGCAGGCGACGGACCTCGCAGACGCCGGGAAACATCGGCGTGACCGGGGCCACCCCCTGACCGTCGAGGAGGTCCTCTCGAATCTCGCGGACGCGCCCGCGGGCTCGTCGCTGGTCGACCGCTGGAACTGGTGGATGGGCGCGCTGGAGGTCGCCTACGGCGGCTACGAACCGTTTCAGGTGCGCCGGTTCCGCCGGGAGTGACGCGTCGGGGGCGGCCCCGCGAGCGGGTCGGCGATACAGGTTTGACGCCGCGCCGCCTACCTCGTCGCGATGGGACGACTCGCCGCCCGAGCGGTGATGGCTCTCGTGGGCGTGGCCGTCCTGACCGCGTACGTCGCGACGACGGCGGCCGTCTGGCTCCTGCTCGCGACCCTCTGGTCGAACCGGGGGGACCTCGCGACGACGCTCGGGTTCCTCGTCGTGCTGACGCTCGCGTTCGGGTACCTGAGCTACCGCTTCGGAACGGCGCGCGTGCTCGCCTCGGTCGACGCCGCGCGGCTGACCCCGTCGTCGTCGCCGGAGCTGTACCGCCGCGTCGACGCGCTCTGTGCGGTGATGGACGTCGAGCGCCCGACGCTCCTCGTCGCCGGTCTCACCACCCCGAACGCCTTCGCCCTCGGCGGCGTGAACGGGGGCGCGGTAGTCTTCGACAGGCGTCTGTTCAGACTCCTCTCCGCCGACGAGTTCGCCGCCCTCGCGGCCCACGAGCTCGCCCACCTCGAACGCAACGACGGCCTCGTCCAGACCCTCGCCTACAGCGTCGCCCGGACGCTCGTCGGCGTCCTCACGTTCCTCGCGCTCCCGGCGCTGCTGCTCCTGACGGGCGTCGCTCGCGGGTTCGCGTGGATTCGCGGGCGGCCGAGGACGTGGCCCGCATCGCCGTTCGCCAGCCTCGCCCGCCGCATCGGTCAACTGCTCGCGCTCGCGTTCGTCCTCGCGACGCTGTTCGTGCGCGCACACTCCCGCCGCCGCGAACTCGCGGCCGACGAACGCGCCGCCGAGATGACCGACCCGCTGGCGCTCGCCCGCGCGCTGCGGACCATCCAGCGCGCCTCGGAGCCGAGGTGGGGGTTCCTCTCGACGCTGTCCGTCCGCGACGACGAGTCGCTCCTGACCCGGTTGCTCTCGACGCACCCGCCGATGGACGAGCGAATCGACCGACTCGTCGAGCGGGCAGAGCGCGCGGAGGCGTCGCGGTGGCACCGCGTCGAGGTGGAGTGACCGGCGCGACGCCGGGCGTATCCGTCGCGTGACCCGGTCAGTCGTCCGCGACGCCGCCTGCTGCTCCCCGCGGGCACAGCGGGTCGCTCCCGAGGGGGTCGCCGGTCGTCGCGTACGCTCGCGCCCGCGATCCGCCGCACAGCGACCGGTGGGGACAGGCGCCGCACGCGCCGGTCCGACTGTCCGGGTCTCTGAGCGCGCGAAGCAGGGGCGACTCGCGGTACAGCGTCGTGAGCGACGACTCCCGGACGTTCCCGACGCGCTCGGGGAGGAACCCGGAGGGGTAGACGTCGCCGGTGTGGCTCACGAAGACGAAGCCGTCGCCGTCGCCGGTGGACCCGACCCGGACCGAGTCGGCGTCCCCGCTGCCCGCTTCGCGCTCGACGCGCCGGGCGACCGGGCGGTACCGGGGGGCCTCGACGGTGACGACCCGGAACGACGCGTCCCGACTCCGGCGGTAGAGCCACGCCAGCACCTCGTCGACGCGGCCGGGGTCGAGCCCCTCGAGTTCGGTCCCCCGACCGACCGGCACGAGGAAGAACACCTCCCACATCACCGCCCCGAACGACGCCACGAGGTCGGCGATTTCGGGCAGTTCCTCGACGGTCGCCGCGGTCACCGTGGTGTTCACCTGCAGCGGGAGTCCCACCGTCTCGGCCTCGCGCGCGGCGCGGCGAATCGTCTCGAAGGAGCCCTCCTCGCCCCGGAAGGCGTCGTGGCTCTCCGCCGTCGCGCCGTCGAGCGAGAGCGCCATCCGCCGCGCGCCCGCCTCCGCGAAGCGCTCGATCGCGGTCCGGTCGAGCAGGGCCGTGGGTGCGGGCGTCACCGCCGCCGGGACTCCCGAGTCGGTGGCGTACGAGACGAGTTCGAAGACGTCGGGGCGCTTCAGCGGGTCTCCCCCCGAGAAGACGAGGACCGGGCCGGGTCCGGGCTCGTCGCCGAACGCGGCCACCTCGTCGACGAGCCGCCGCCCCTCGGTCGTCGAGAGTTCGTCCGGGTGGCGCTCCGGCCGGGCGTCGGCACGGCAGTGGTCGCAGGCGAGGTCACAGGCCTGCGTGACCTCCCACGTGACCACCAGCGGCGCGCGGTCGAAGTTCGGCCCGTGCGTCCCGCGACCGCCTGTCTGTTCGTTCGCTCTCCCGCCGGTCGATCTGTCACGGTCTGGTGGGTGCATGAGTTCGCTCGCGTCTCGGCTGATTCGCTCGCGTCGCTCTCTTGGGGACCCACCGGTACGAAATGCCGACCGCAGTATCGAGGGCGTTCAATACCCGAGGACGGACTGGACGCGCGCCTCCGCCGCGACGTTCGAGTGTCGTCGTCGGAGCCGACGCCGCGCCCTCGTCAGACCGGACGCCGCGCCCTCGTCAGACCGGACGCCGCGCCCTCGTCGGAGCAGACACTGTTCCCTCGTCAGACCCGTTCCTCCGCTGCGACGGTCTGTGCGGCCTCGACGATACGCTCTCGCTCTGCTTTGTCGGCGTGGTACGCGGCCTCGATGTCCCGCCCGATCGACTGGAGTTCCCGCGTCCGCCGGTCGGTGGATTCGGTCACGAGCAGGTCGTCGTCCTCGCCGGCGGTGAGGTCGTACAGTTCGTTCCGGTCGGGTGACCAGATGTACTTCCACTCCTCGCCCCGGACGCCGACCCGCGGCATCCGGTTCCGGGAGACGGCCCACGGTTCGGTGTGTCGCTCGTAGTCGCCGTCGGTGGCGAGCGAGCGGAGCAGTCCGGGGAGCCGTCTGAGTGACAGCGGCTCTGTCACCCTGTCGGTCGGCCCGTTGGCGACGAGGAGCGGCACGTGTACCAGTTCCTCGTACAGCTGTCGCCCGTGGCCGTACATCCCGTGCTCGCCGAACGCGTCGCCGTGGTCGCCGTGGAAGACGAGCAGCGGGTCGTCGTCCTCGAGGTCGGTCGTCAGCCGGTCGACGAACTCGTCTGTGTACCGGATGGTGTTGTCGTAGGCCGTCGTCAGCACGTCGTGGGACCACGATTCGAGCGGTCTGTCGGCGTCCCGACCGGAGAACAGCCAGAGGTTCGCCGGGTACGTGGCGAGCTTCGACTGCGTCTGGTACGCCCCTCCGGGGAGGTACGGGAGGTGGACGTCGACGAGGAATATCCAGAGGAAGTACGGTTCGTCGGCCGACTCGGTCCACTCGACGATCTCGTCGTAGAACGCCTCCCACGACATGAACATGTTCTGGCCCCGCCACCAGTTCATCGCGTTCGCGACCAGCGACGCCACGCCCGAGTCGGCGTCCGCGTCCTCGAAGAGCCCGCGGGAGACGTCCTCGTCCATGAAGTCCTGGAAGTGGTCGAAGCCGTCGTCGAACCCGAAGAAGCGCGAGGTCCACGGGTTCGCGGTGAACGCCGCCGTCTCGTATCCGGCTCGCGAGAACTGCTCTGCGACCGACTCGCGGGCGTTCATGTGGCCGCGGATGTGCCCCTGCATGTCGCTTCCGCTGGTCCCCGAGGACCCGGGACGCTCCACCGGGTGCTCGCCGGTGAGAAACGTCGTCGCCGACCCGTGGGTCGCGGGCGCCGTCGCCACGGCGTTCTCGAACACGAGTCCGTCCGCTGCGAGGGCGTCGAGCGTCGGCGTGGTGTCGCGCTCGTAGCCCATGAATCCGCAGTGGTCCGCCCGGATGCTGTCTACCGTGAGCAGTACGACGCTACGGCGATTCTCCATGCGCCCGCTTCACCCGACCGGGGAATTATTATGCGGCAGCTAAGTCGGAGACCCGCAGACTGGACGCCGCTCCCGCCGACTTATCGACCCTGTAAGTCGCTTGTCGACCGCCGAAACCGGTGAAACGACTCTCCCGGTTTATCCGACCGACGTGCGGAACGTCGGCCACGGTGTTCGCGCATGCCCGCCAGTGATAGTCAGACCGAACTGAATCCGGAGCAGACGATAGCCGTCCCCGCGTCGCTGGTCGAACGCGTCGAGGACCGGCTCCCCCACACCGACTTCGACAGCCCCGGCGAGTACGTCGCCTACGTCGTCAGGGAGGTCCTCGCCTCCGTCGAGGAGTCGGACGACGCCGACGACCACGATACCGTGGACGCAGACGAGGTGCAAGAGCGCCTCCGCTCGCTCGGCTACCTCGACGAGGAGTGACCCGGCCCGTCGCGGCCGCTCGCCCGCCGCCCGACGTTACACAGTCACCGCGTCGCCGACCCGCGGGGCCGACGCCTCGTACCCCTCGGCGGCGAGTTCCTCGGCGAAGGTCTCACAGCGGTCGCCGTGGTTCACGAGGACGCGACTGCCACGGTACGAATCGAGAAACGACAGGAGCCCCTCGCGGTCCGCGTGCGCCGAGAAGTCGTACTGCTCGACCCGCGCGCTGACCGGCATCACCCGACCGTCTATCTCGGCGCGACCGGTCTCCAGCAGCTCGCGTCCCGGCGTCCCCTCGACCTGGTAGCCGGTCATCGTGACCTTGTTCACCGGACTGGACCGGATCTCGGGGATGTACGTCATCGCGGGGCCGCCCGAGAGCATCCCGCTGGTGGTGACGATAGCGGCCTTCTGGTCGGTGATGCGCCTGCGCTGGCCGTCGCGGCCGGTGACGAATCGAGCGTGCGACTTCGCGCGTCGAAGTGCGTCCGGGTCCCGGACGAACTCGGGGTACTGCCGCAGCATCTCGGTGACCCCCTTGCCCATCCCGTCGACGTAACAGGGGACGTCGTGCGCCTCACAGACGAGCAGCATCTCCTGCGTGCGCCCGATGGCGAACGCGGGAACGACGACGGTCCCGCCCTCCCACAGCGTCGTCTCGACGCTCTCGACGAACCGCTCCTCGACGGTCGTCCGGTCCTCGTGGTCGACGTCGCTGTACGTGCTCTCGCAGACGACGACGTCGGCGTCGGGGCGCGCGGTCGTCCCCGAGACGAGTCGCTGGTCGTCGGTGTGGAAGTCGCCCGTGTAGAGCAGTCGGGTGTCGCCGTCGTCGACGAGGACGTGCGCGCTGCCCGGGATGTGGCCGGCGTCGAAGAACGTGACTTCGTGGCCCGCAGCCTCGAACGGCTCCCGGTACCCGTGGGTCTCGGAGACCTGCGTGACCCGCTGGACGTCGTTCTCGGTGAACGGACAGCGGTAGCTCCCGCCGTGGAGTTTCAGCGTGTCCCGGGCGAGAGTCAGAGCGAGTTCGCGCGTCGGCGGCGTCCAGTGGATGGGCGGGCGGCGGTCGCCCGACAGGAGCGAGGGAATCGACCCGACGTGGTCCAGGTGGCCGTGGGAGACGACGACGGCCTCCGGGTCGGGTGCGTCGACCGGGAACTGCGGGGGGTTCCCGGTCAGCAGGCCGAAGTCGAGGAGGAGGCGGTCGTTGACGAGGAC
>JBDGSQ010000112.1:0-9597 GCA_042217455.1 Haloferacaceae archaeon
CAGCGCCCGGGCGGGCGCGTCGTCAACATCTCCTCGGGGATGGGCGCGCTGAACGAGGAACAGAGCGGCGGGTCGCCCGCCTACCGCGTCTCGAAGACGGGGCTGAACGGCCTCACCGCCTACCTCCACGGCGAGTACAGCGCGCAGGGACTCATCGCCAACTCTGTCTCGCCCGGGTGGGTGCGGACCGACATGGGCGGCGAGGGGGCGAACCGGCCGGTCGAGAAGGGCGCCGAGACGCCCGTGTGGCTGAGTCGCTTCCGCCCCGGGAGCCCCTCGGGGAAGTTCTGGCACGACCGCTCGGTCATCGAGTGGTGAGCGCCGGCCTCGGAGACGACCGCCCGGAGCAGTCGCTCCCGCCGGCGGCCGGGCCGCCGTTCAGGTGACGCCCCCGCCCGGCGCGTCGTACCGCTCGTACGCCTCCGCGTCGAGAATCGCGCGCAGTTCGTCGACGACGTCCCAGACGTCCGCGAAGCCGACGTAGAGCGGCGCGGGACAGACCCGAATCACGTTCGGCGGACGGAAGTCGACGACGACGCCGCGGTCCTTCAGCGCCTGACTGACGCGGAACGCCTCGGGGTGTTCGACGGCGACGTGGCCGCCGCGCCGAGCGGGTTCCCGCGGCGTCCCCACCGCACACTCCGGCAGGCGCTCGTCCACGAGGTCCATCAGGTAGGTCGTCAGCGCGAGCGACTTCTCGCGGACGGCCCCGACGCTCGTCTCCGCGAACACGTCGAGCGAGCCTTCCAGCGGCGCGGCGGCGAGGACGGGTATCGTCCCGATCTGCCACGCGCCGGCGCTCTCCTCGGGCGTGTAGGTGAGTTCCATGTCGAACTGCGTCTCCTTCTCGTGGCCCCACCACCCGGCGAGCGCCGGCGTCGTCCCGAAGTGCCGCTCGTTCACGTAGAGGCCGGCGATCGCCCCCGGTCCGGCGTTGAGGTACTTGTAACTGCACCAGGCCGCGAAGTCGACGCCCGCGCCGGAGAGGTCGTGGGGGACGACCCCGACCGAGTGCGCGAGGTCGAACCCGGCCAGCGCGCCCGCGTCGTGGGCGGCCGCTGTCAGTCGTTCGACGTCGAGTAGCTGGCCGCTCCGGTAGAGGACCGAGGGGAGGAAGACGACGCCGACGCCCTCGCCTATCGCGTCGACGACGTCGTCTTCGGCCACGGTCCGACCGTCGCGGGACTCGACGACGCGGAGGTGGTCGTCGGGGTCGAGGCCGCGCTGGCGCAACTGGGCGCGAATCGCGTAGTGGTCGGTCGGGAAGTCGAGTTCGTCGACGACGACGTCCGCGCCGTCGGCCGCGTCGTAGAACGTCCCGAACAGGGTGTGGATGTTCACCGTCGTGGAGTTGGCGACGACGACCTCTCCCTCGCGCGCACCGAGGAGTGGGGCGAGCCGGTCGCCGAGGTGCTCGCCGTACCAGAACCACGGCACTTCGGCGTCGGTCCACCCGCGGATTCCGAGTTCGCGCCACTCGTCGACCACCCGGTCCAGCGCCCGCGTTGCGTCCTCCGAAATCGGCCCGAGCGAGTTCCCGTCAACGTACAGTTCGCCGTCGGGGACCGAGAACCGGCCCGCGAGGTGGGCGAGCGGGTCCTCCTCGTCTCGTTTCTCGGCGTCGCTCCGGTCCATGTCCCCCGAGAGCGACCCCGGGGGCAAGTAGCTTTCCTCCCCGGCGGCGTCGCTCCCGTGCCACAGGCTTTTCACCCCGCGGCGGGTGGTGACCGCATGACCCGACTCGACCCCCAGCTCGCATCGGTCGTCGCCGACGTCGAGCGCGAGGGGATTCCCCCGTGGCACGCGCTCTCGGTCGCCGACGCCAGGCGCGTCGAAGACGAGGTGTTCTCGGCGGACGACCCGCCGCCGGTCGCCCGCGTCCGGGACTTCGAGATTCCCGGTCCGGGGGGCGGCGTCCCGGTCCGGGTGTACCGCCACGCCGCCGCCCCGCCCGCGCCGACGCTCGTGTTCTACCACGGCGGCGGCTGGGTCCTCGGCACGCTCGACTCCGTCGACGCTGTGTGCCGAGCCTTCGCCCGCCGGGCGAACTGCGTCGTCGTCTCGGTGGACTACCGACTCGCGCCGGAGCACCCCTTCCCCGCGCCCCTCGACGACGCCTACGCCGCGCTCGAGTGGGTGGCCGAGCACGCCGGGAGCGTCGGCGGCGACCCCGGCCGCCTCGCCGTCGGAGGCACCAGCGCCGGCGGCGCACTCGCCGCGGCCACTGCCCTCCGCGCCCGCGAGTTCGACAGGCCGGAGGTCGTCGCGCAGGCGCTCTGTTACCCCATCACCGACTTCGCCTTCGACACCGACTCCTACGCGGAACACGGCGACGGCCCGCTCCTGACCGAGGCCGACATGCGGTGGTTCTGGGACCACTACCTCCGGAGCCCCGTCGACGGCTACAACCCCTTCGCGTCGCCGCTCCGGGCCGACTCGCTCGCCGACCTCCCGCCCGCGGTGGTCGCCACCGCCGGCCACGACCCTCTGCGAGACGAGGGTGCTGCCTACGCCGACCGGCTGGCGGAGGCGGGCGTCGACGTCGACCACCGCCACTACTCCGAACTCGCCCACGGGTTCCTCAGCCTCACCGCCGACGTCGACGCCGCCGACGAAGCGATGGACGAGGTGGCCGCGAGTCTCCGACGGAAACTCGGCTGACCGCAATCGACCGCGGTCGACCTCCGGCGGCCGGTCCGACCAGACAAGACCTATTACCCGCTCGCTCCGAACTCGACCAGTGACACGGGGACACGACCGCCGGACGCGACGCGGCCTCCTCCTCGTCTCCGCGGCGGCTCTCGCGGTCCGACTCGTCGCCCTCGGCGCGCGGACGGTCCACTGGGACGAGGCCCGGGTGGGGCTGGTCACCCTCCGCTATCTCCACACCGGCGTCTGGTCCTACGACCCGCTGGTCCACGGACCGCTGCTCTTTCACCTGAACCGGGTCGCCTTCGCCGTCCTCGGCCCGGGAGCGGTGGCGATGCGGCTGGTTCCGGCCGTCGTTGGCGGACTGCTCCCGCTCTCGGCGTGGCTGTTCCGTGACCGCCTCGCGCCCGACGAGACCCTCGCGCTCGGTGTCGTCCTCGCGGCCAACCCGCTATTTCTCTACTACTCCCGGTTCGCCCGCAACGACGTCCCGCTGGCGGCGGCGATGCTCGTCACCCTCGGACTGCTCGTTCGCGCACGCGACACCGGTCGGGGGCGGTATCTCGTCGCCGCCGGTGTCGCCTCGGCGCTCGGGTTCGGGCTCAAGGAGAACGCCGCCCTCTACCTGCTCTGCTGGGCGGCCGCCGCGGCCCTCGTCGCCGCGAGTCGCCGGTTGCGGGCCGGCGAGGTCCACACGGGCGCCGCCTCGGCGACGCTGTCTCTCGTCGCCGACACGCTCGACCGGCTGAGCGCGTGGACGCGCCGGCGGTGGCCGTCGGTCGTCGCTGCCGTCCTCGCGTGGTCGCTCGTGGTCGTCTTCCTGTACGCCCCGCGCGACCCGTCAGGTCTCGGACTCCGGGCGGCCCTCGGCGACCCCCCGCGGCTCCCGGCGCTCCTCTCGGCGGCGACGGTCGAACCGGTCTCCCGCGCCGCGGGGGTCTGGCTGACCGGCGGCTCGCAGGCGCTCGGTCCGCGGACGCTCTTCTACGCGGTCCACCACGCGGCCGTCGTCGGCGTCGGAGCGGGGGCGACCGCACTGCTCGCCGTCGTCGGCGTCGCCTCCGCTGTCCGGTCGTCGGAGTCGCGCCCGCTCGTCTCCGCGGCGGCGGTGTGGGCGGTCTGCAGCCTGCTCGGCTACCCGCTGGCGACGGACCTCGCGGCCCCGTGGCTCGCCGTCCACACCGTCGCCGCGCTGGCGATTCCCGCGGCCGTCGGTCTGGCGGCGCTCGTCCGCCACGGTCGCTCGCCCGGGGGTCGTCGGGCCGCCGCGACGCTCCTCCTGCTGGCGCTCGCCGCGCAGGTCGTCGCCGTGGGAGCGACCACCAGTTACGTCGCCCCCGACGCTCGCCTGAACCTCCTCGGGCAGCCGGCACAGCCGGGTCCCGACGCGGCGCGGGCGGGACGGGCCATCGACAGAGCGACCTGTCCGGGCGACGCGGTCCTGTTCTACGGCGACTACTTCGACCCGCGGTACGGGTGGCGCCGCCTGCCGCTCTCGTGGGACGTCGCCAGGGTCGGCGCGAGCGCGACGTTCGCGCCCACCGGGTCGGTGCCGGCGTCGCCGCCTCCCGTCGTCGTCGCACTCTCCGGGCGACATCCGGACCTCGGCGAGCGGGTGGCCGGCTACGACCGGTACGCGGTCGAACTCGACCCGTGGGTGGCCCGGGAGCCGGCCGCGCCGGTGACGACCGCGGTGGTGTACATCGACTCGCGGGCGCGGGCGAGAAGCCGGTGTGTTCAGTCGCCGACGGCCACGTGGCGGTCCGACCTCGGTCGGTCGCCGGCGAGCGCGCCGCAGTCCGAACTCGCTCAGTCGCCGGCGAGCGCGCCGCAGTCCGAACTCGCTCAGTCGCCGGCGAGGGCGGCGTAGACCGCCCACGAGGAGTCCTGCTCGGGCGGTTCGACGAGGTCGCCGTCGACGTAGACGCCCGCGCCGTCGCTGACGCGGCCGACGCGAGCGGCGGGAGTCCCCCGGTCGTCGAGGGCGGCCAGCACGTCGTCCGTGCCGGAGGGGTCGACGGCGACGAGGAGCGACCCCGAGGAGGTGGCGGTCCACGGGTCGAATCCGAGCGCCTCGCACGCCTCCAGCACCCCGGGACGAATCGGGACGGCCTCCCGGTCGACCTCGACCCGGACGCCCGCGCTCGCCGCGAGTTCGTTCAGCGCGCCGTAGACGCCGCCCTCCGTGACGTCGTGCATCGCCGTGACCGGGCCGGCCGCCGCGGCCGTGAGCGCGTCCCTGACCGCAGACGCCTCGTCGAGTCGCTCCTGTGCCGTCGCGAGGGTGTCTGCCGGGAGGGAAACGGCGTCCGGGAAGAGCGTCGTGAGCAGGCCGACCGACTCCACGGCGGGGCCCTTCGTGAGGAGCAGGTCGTCGCCGGGGCGGGCGGCGTCGGGTCTGACCACGTCCCCGTGGTCGCCGACGGCCATCGCCGTCGCGCCGCCGACCCACGGGTAGGAGACCCCCGAGTAGCGGGCGGTGTGACCGGTGACGACGCTGGTGCCGAGGTCGGTCGCCTCCTCGTCGATGGCGCTCCAGACGGCCGCGAACTCCGCGTCGGTCATCTCCGGCGGGAGCGAAAAGGAGATGGCGAGGTGGCTCGGCGGAATCCCGGAGACGGCGACGTCCGCGAGGACGATGTCGAGGGCGAACCGGCCCGCCCGCTCGAAGCCGAGCGCCGGGAGGATAGAGACGGGGTCGGTCGCCACGACGAGGGCGGTTCCGTCGACGTCGACGACGCCGAAGTCGACGCCGTGGGTGGGACCGAGGCGGACGTCAGAGCGGTCGGCGCCGAGTCTCGGCCGGACGTACTCGGCGAAGAACTCGCGGTCCACCTTGCCGAGGTCGGGCATGGTCGCAGTCGTGTCGCCGGCGATAAAGGCGTGCCGTTCGCGGGCGGCCGGTGGCGACTAGCGACCGGTGGCGACGGGTCCACTCGACGTTAGCTCTCGGTGGCGACGGGTCCACTCGACGTTAGCTCTCGGTGGCGACGGGTCTCCTCGACTCGCCGCCGCCGACGAACAGGAGCGCCCAGCCCGCGAGGGTGACGACGACCGCACCCCCGACGATGGTGGTGCGGACCGCGTCGCCGAACGAGGCCGTCTGGGAGAGCAGGGCGATGCTCGCGCCCATCACCACGGGCGTGCCGGTCGACCCGATTCGACCGACCGACTCGCCCAGCGAGACGAGTCCGCCGCGGTGCTCGGTCGTCGAGAGGCCGGTGATGACGCTCCGGTAGAGCGACAGCGAGACGCCGAAGCCGCCGCCGGCGAGCAGCGACCCCGCCGCCGCGACGGGGAACGTCGGCGCGACGCCGATGGCGGCGATGCCGAGGCCCTGCACGGTGATCGCCCCGGCCAGTAGCCGACGGCGGGAGTCCACGCCCGCGGTCAGTCGACCGAGCTGCGTCGAGCCAGCGGAGGAGGCGATCGAGGAGAGCGCGACGAGGACGCCGGCCTGCTGGGGCGTCCCGTCGAGCAGTTGCACCACGACGATGGAGTTGTACGTCAGAAACGAGAACCAGAGCACAGACGGGACGGCCCGCCCGAGGACCGTCGCCAGCACGTGCCCGTCTCGCAGGAGCGAGAGCAGTTCGCGGAACGGCGGGTTCTCGTCGTCAGCGTCGCCGTCGGAGGCCGGTTCCTCGAAGGCGACGTGGACCACGAGGGCCGTCGGGACGGCGATGCCGAACAGGTAGAACGGGTACTGCCACGCGAGGGTGACGAGCAGCCCGGCGAGCAGCGGGAACACCGCGAGCGAGAGGCCGACCGTCGTGAACCGGAGCCCCTGTGCGGTCGCCTCCCGGTCGCCGCGGTACAGGTCGCCGACGCTGGCGATGAGGACCGGTCCGATGCCGGTGTAGCCGATTCCCTGCAGGAGGCGCAGCGCGAGGACGACCCGGAAGTCGGTCGTGAAGGGGATGGCGAGGCCGGCGAGGCCGAACACCAGCAGGCCGGTCGTCAGCACCGGCTTCCGACCGTACCGGTCCGAGAGCATGCCGACCAGCGGAATCATCACGATGGCCGGGGCGGTGAAGACGGCGATGAGGAGGCCGATCTCGGCCTCCGAGACGCCGAACGATCCGGTCAGCGTATCGAGGAGGGGAGAGACGACCGACGCGCCGAGCGGAGAGCTGACGCTCGCGAACAGCAGCACCTGAAACGAGCGGTCGTAGAGGAGACTCGCGTCTTTCCCGAAGAACGTCTCGAGTAGTCCCACGTCCGAACTGGGCCGGGCGTCCGTTTGAGTGTTCGCATTTCGGCAGTCCGGCCGGTCTCAGACGGCGACGACCCACGCACGGTAGTCCCCGTCGCGGCCGTAGACGGTCTGGAAGACCCGGTCGACGAACCCGGCCAGTCGGTTGGCGTCGGAGCGGGCGGTGATGCGGACGTTCGTCCCCTCCGCCTCCTCGGGGCTCTCTAGCGCATCGATGCGGAACTCGGGGAACGACCCGAGGAGGTCCTCCAGTCGCTCCAGTTCCTCGTCGGTGCAGTCGAGGTTGAACGTCTTGTCCGCGAACTGCACCCACGGCGCCGGCTCGTCCTCGCCTTCGGGTTCGGCCTCGACGGTGAGAAAGGCGCTCCCGCGGTTCCGGTGGGCGAAGACGGCGTCAGCGAACAGCTTCTGGCGCTCCTTCGGCGTGTCGGCGTCGAACCGAGTCATGGCAGTCGGTTCGGGGGCCGGGCGCAAAAGTGAGAGGGTCGCCTGAACGGCGTTCGGGTCGTTCCGCGCTGTCGGTCACTCCCCCGCCGTGGTGCGTTCGGGGTCGCGAGCGCCGCCTCCGCGGACGGTGTCTTCGACCTGCGTGTGGACGAGAATCGCCCCGAGGAGTGCGAGGGCCGCGCCGATGACGAACGGCAGCGAGTAGGAGTACCTCGCCAGCGCGCCCGAGACGAGCGGGCCGATGGCGACGCCGAGGCCGAAGGCCATCGTGAGGACAGAGAGCTGCGTCCCGGACTCGCCGGCGCGGGCGTAGTCGCCGGCGAGCGCCATCGCCGGGGCGAAGACGGCGGCCCCGGCGACGCCCTGTACGAAGCGCGCCACGGCCATCGTCCACGGCTGGGCGACGAACCCCTGTGCGAACGTCGCCGGCACGAGCAACAGGAGGCCGCCGAGCACGAACGGCTTGCGGCCGTACTCGTCGCTCGCAGAGCCGATGGGCGCCTGGAAGATGACCTGCGCGAACGTGAAGGACGCGAACTCGACGCCGAACAGGAACGCGCCCTGGTGGAGGTGGGCGTTCACCTGCGACTCGATGGCCGAGATCAGCGCGATGCCGATGGCCATGAACAGCGACGCGAGGCCGAGGGTGAACACCGGGTCGAGCAACGCGTCGCGCTCGCTGTCGAACACGGCGACCGAGAGGTTCTCGCCGGCCTCGGCGTTCACCCGCTCCGGGTCGCTGACGAGGAGGACAACGAGCGTGAAACTGACGAGCGCCCCGAGCGAGGCGATGACGAACGCCGCGTTGTAGCCGGTGAGCGCGATGCCCACGAGGTCGTAGGGACCGCCGCGGACGACGCCGCCAGCGATGATCGGGCCGAGGCCGAATCCGAGCAGGCGGAAGGTGTTGAAGACGCCCATGTTGTTCCCGCGAGTCTCGGTGGTCGCCAGTTCGTTGACGAGCGCGATGGTCGCGGGGATGGTGAACGCCACGCCGACGCCCTGTATCGCCCGGATCAGGAACAGTTCGAGGTAGGTCCCCGCGAAGGCGTAGGCGACGTTGGTCACCGCGAGGACGCCGAGGCCGAACAGGACGAACGCGCGCCGGTGGCCGGTCCGGTCCGACCAGCGGCCGGTGAACGGCTGGCCGAAGCTGTTCAGGAAGCCGAACATCGAGAGGACGACGCCGACGGCGAGCCCCTGCGGGAGCGTGGCGTGCAGCCCCGGCACGCCGACGGTGACGGCGTTCGGGTCGCCGGTCGTCGAGATGAGGTGCTCGATGAACAGCGGGAGGACGACGATGAGAAACGAGTTCCCGAGGGAGTCGGCGGCCCGCGCAATCGCCAGTGCGAGGACGCGCCGGTCCACCGAGAACAGGCGTCTGAGGTAGCCGACTACCACAGCGACCCCCCTTCGGTACCGCTCGCGCTCGCCCACAGCCCGGGTCGGAGAACCATCTCTGCCACCCACTCGGGAGGGAACGGCAAAAAGCGATGTGGACTCGGACGGCGGCGACGCGGCGGTCGCGAAACCCGTCACCCTCGCGCCTTTCTTCAAGCATTTATGGGTGGGCGCGAACTGGTGAGTCATGGGACAGCCACGAATTCTGCTCCTCGGCGCGCCGGGTGCCGGCAAGGGCACGCAGAGCAAGCGACTCGCCGAGGAGTACGACATCGACCACATCACGACCGGGGACGCGCTCCGGGCGAACAGGGACATGGAGACGGAGTACGGGACCCCCCGCGAGTTCATGGAGGCCGGCGAACTCGTCCCCGACCCTGTCGTCAACGAGATCGTCGAGGCCGCACTCGAAGACGCCGACGGCTTCGTCCTCGACGGCTACCCGCGGAACCTCGACCAGGCCGAGTATCTCTCTGCGGCGACGGACCTCGACGTCGTCGTCTACCTCGACATCGCCGAGGACGAACTCGTCGACCGGTTGACCGGCCGCCGCGTCTGTCCCGAGTGCGGCGCGAACTACCACGTCGAGTTCAACCCGCCGGAGGCGGAGGGCGTCTGCGACGAGTGCGGCGCGGAACTCGTCCAGCGCGACGACGACACCGAGGAGACGGTCCGCGAGCGGCTCCGCGTCTTCCGCGAGAACACCGAACCCGTCATCGAGCATTACCGCGAGCAGGGCGACCTCGTCGAAGTCGACGGCGAGGGAACGCCCGACGAGGTGTTCGCCGAACTCACGGACGTCGTCGGCGACGAGGACCCGTAGGGCGAGCGGAGGCGACGACGAGGGCACGTTGGGCGAGCGCGCGAGAATCGCAGGTCGCCGC
>JBDGSQ010000106.1:0-9508 GCA_042217455.1 Haloferacaceae archaeon
TCGCCGGCGTCGCCGCCGACCTCCGGGAGTCGTTCGAGAACGCCGCGTGAGCGCGATTTCGCCCGTGTGACCCCAGCACGTCGCGCAGTCGTTCGCGTTGCCGCTCTCGTGGGTCAGTCCCGCAGGGGTCCTCAGACCACCGTCGCCCGCGTCGCCGTGGCCTTGAACGTCGCCACAACCTCGTCGCCGACCGAGAGCGACAGGCGGTCGACGCTCTCGACGGTCACCAGCGCGAGCAACGGGTCGTCGAGGCCGACGTCGAGTTCGACGTGCGCGATGGCCTCGCCGACGTCGAGACCGCGCACCTCGCCGCGGAACCGGTTTCTGGCGCTCGTCCCGCCGCCGGGGGGCGCGTCCTCGGGTGCGTGGAGCGTCACGGCGTCGGCGCGGACGCTCACCTGCACCGCCGCGCCCGCGTAGTCGTCGCGTTCGTGGCGTTCGTCGCGCTCGTCGACGACCAGCGCCCGGACCGTCCCGGCGGCCGTCTCCACGAGGCCGAGTTCGCCCGTCGTCTCCGTGACCGTCCCGTCGAGGACCGTCTCCGCGACGCCCGCGGTCCCCGACAGCGCCGCCCGGAGGCGGTCGAACCGCGCGAGCACGTCGCGGGCCTCCGCCGTGAGACTGCTCCCGCCGCCGGACGGACCGCCCCGCCGCCGCTCGACCAGCGGCCCGAACGCCTCCTCGAGCGACTCGAGTCGGGAGAGCGAACGCGCCCGCGACCGGCCGAGCGCCGAGGCCGCACCGCTGACCGACCCGTGTTCCTCGATGGCCCGGAGGAGCGACGCGTCGTCAGGCCCGAACGTCACGTCTCCCGCCCGGAGACGCGCCTCGAATCCGGCGTGCATACTGTCCGTCGGGAGGGCCGAGAGGAAAACAGTTATGTCAGTTCGGTCGATACGATGTATCCATGTCGGAACATCGTTCACGTCGACGGTTTCTCGCCGCGCTCGGGTCGGCTACGGTCGCCGGACTCGCCGGGTGTGCGGGGAACGGCGGAGGCGGCGCGGCGGAGACGACCACCGGGTCGACGACGGGGACGTCCGAGTCGACGACAGCACAGACGGCGGAGGCGACCACTGAACAGACGACGAGCGCCGGCGCAGACGAGATGACCATCTTCCACGCCGGGAGCCTCGCGCCGCCGTTCTCGGCCGCCGAGCCGAGTTTCGAGGACAAGTACGGCGTGGCGGTCAACCGGGAGGCCAAGGGGTCCGTGGCCTCCACCCAGAAGATAACCCAGCAGGGGCGGCAGGCAGACGTCCTCGGGGTCTCGGACTTCCGGCTGATTCGCAACCGCCTCCTGCCGGACTACGGCGACTGGTACACCATCTTCACCACGAACGCGATGTCCATCCAGTACCGGGAGGACTCCCCGGGCGCAGACGACATCTCGAAGGACAACTGGTGGGAGGTGCTCTCGCGCGACGACGTCGTCATCGGCCACAGCGACCCGGCGGTCGACCCCGGCGGCTACCGCGCGGTGATGACCCAGCAGCTCGGCAAGATCGCGTTCGACGGCTCGAAGCTCTACGGCGAGGACACCTACCAGAAGCTCCGCGACAACTCGACGGTCCCGACCGGGACCGAGACGAACCTCGAGGGACAGCTCGAGGCCGGAAAGCTCGACTACGTCTTCTACTACCAGTCAATCTCCAGCACGTCGGGCAAGCCGTGGATAAATCTCCAGCCCGAGGTCGACCTCTCGAAGGCCACGAGCGCGTACGCGAAACACTACGCGAAAGCGACAGTCGAGACCGACAGCGGCAACTTCACGGGCGCGCCCATCGCCTACGGCATGACCGTCCCCGGCAACGCGAAGGCCCCCGAACTCGGCGCGAAGTGGGTCGAGTACTTCGCCACCGACCCCGGCCGGAAGACTCTGGAGGAGAAGGGCCTCCAGCCCGTCTCGCCGATCGTCGTCCCCCAGAGCGGCGAGGACGCCGTTCCGGACCGCGTGATGCAGCACGCGGAGGCGAAAGAGACGCTCGGCCCGCTGGAGCTGTAGCGCAAGGGATTATCCCTCCGCGTCTCTATCCCCAGTGAGAGTCTAATGAGTTCGGTGCTCGAACGCGAGTCGACGGGCGGCGTCGTCGGGACGCTCGGCAGCGGCGCCGTCGTGCTGGCGGTGGTCGCAGTCCAGCTCGTGGCGTTCTGGACCGCCGTGGAGGTCGTCGACCAGCCGACGCTCTACGCCGCCTTCGCGCTCGGAAGCGCCGCCGCGCTCGTCGCCGCGTCGGGGGGCGGGTTCGCGGGCGTCGCCGCCGCCGCCGCCGGAACGCTCGTCATCGTGGGCATCTCCTCGCTGTTCGGGCAACTGTGGATGGCGGCGGGAGCGCCCGCGGTCCTCACCGTCCTGGTCGGCGCGACGGCCGGTCGGTGGACCGACGCCGCGGCCGCCACCCTCGGGACGCTCCTGCTCGTCGCCGTCGGCGTCCCGATCGGACTGTTCGTCCTCCGGCAGGACCCCGCCGTCGTCGCGGCGAAACTCGGCGAACCCGACGTCCACCGGATGCTCGTTCTCACCGTCTACGGGCCGCTGCTCTCGACGGTCGTCGCCGTCGGCTTCGGCGTCCCGCTCGCGTACCTCCTCGCCGAGGGGTTCCCGGGGCAGGCCGTCGTCGAGAGCCTCGTGGACCTCCCGCTGGTCGTCCCGCACTCGGTGGCCGGCCTGCTCATCCTGTTCGGCTTCGGTCGCGGGGCGGCGTTCTCGGACCTCCGGGTCCTCGGGACGCTCGCGGGGATGGTCCTCGCGCTGACGTTCGTGAGTGCGCCCTTCGCGGTCAACGGCGCGCGCGAGGCCTTCGAGACGGTGGACCCTCGACTCGGGTTCGCGGCGCGCGCCCACGGCGCGAGCAAGTTCGAGACCTTCCGCCGGGTGACGCTCCCGCTCGCGGCCCGCGGGGTCTTCACCGGCGGCGTGATGGCGTGGGCCCGGGGCGTCTCGGAGTTCGGGGCCGTCGCCATCGTCGCCTACAGCGTCGAGTACGTCTCGCCACTCTCACTCTCTACGGTCACGACCCAGCACGCCCCGGTGTTCATCTTCAACACCTACACGAGTCAGGGCCTCGCGGAGAGCGGCGCGGTGGCGACCATCCTGCTCGGCCTGTCGGCGCTGATATTCCTGCTGGTCCGGTGGGTCGCCTACGACGACGTCGGGGGTGCGTTCTGACGTGAGCCTCGAGGCGTCGATTCGCGCACGCTTCACCGCGGACGGGGCCGACCCGTTCACGGTGGACGCGGAGATAGCCGTCGACGAGGGCGAGACGCTCGTCGTCCTCGGGCCGAGCGGGAGCGGCAAGACGCTCCTGCTCGAATCTGTCGCGGGCTTTCACCCGAGCACCGGCCGCGTCGAACTCGACGGCCGGGCCGTCGACGGCCTGCCGCCCGAGCGCCGGGGCTTCGGCTTCGTCTTCCAGGACTACGCCCTCTTCCCGCACATGACCGTCCGCGAGAACGTCGCCTTCGGCGAACCCTACCACGAGGCGTTCCGCGACCCCGACGAGATGCTCGCGGAACTCGGCGTCTCCCACCTCGCAGACCGGCGGCCGCGGACGCTCTCGGGCGGCGAGCAGCAGCGGGTCGCGCTCGCCCGGTCGCTCGCGGTGAACCCCGACGCGTTGCTGCTCGACGAACCGCTCTCCGCCCTCGACGTCCCCACGCGGCAGTCGCTCCGGGACGACCTCGTGGACGCCATCGCCGACGTGACGAGCGTCTACGTCACCCACGACCGGACGACGGCGCGCGCGGTGGCAGACCGTATCGCGGTCATGAACGACGGCGAAATCGTGCAGGTCGGCGACCCCGAGGAGGTGTTCGAGTCGCCCGCCTCCGCGTTCGTCGCCCGCTTCGTCGGCGCGAACTGCGTCGCGCTCGACGGCCTCCCGCGCTCTCCCGCCGTCGACGGCGCGACCCACGCCGCCATCCGCCCGGAACACGTCGCGCTCACCGAGGAGGACCCGGACCTCCGCCTCACCGTCGAGCGGGTGACTCGCGAGGAGGCCGCGTTCCGCGTCGAGTGCGCCGTCGACGGCGACGAGTCGATACACGCCTTCACGAACGACCCGCCGCGGGAGGGCGACCGGGTCGGCCTCCGCCTCCCCGCCGAGCGCCTCACCCCGCTCTCGTAACCGAAATCGGTTTCTCTCCCGGAGTCGGGTCGACGGAGACGGTTTCTGACAAGAGCGAAGTACGCGCGCCCGAGAGTACCCGACGATGGGGACCGCAGTCGGTGAACACGTCGGGGACGCCGTCTCGCTCTCGACCGGCGAGGTCACCGGCGCGCTCGGAGATTCGGTTACGGTCCTCCCGATCGTCGTCGCGCTCGGGGCGCTCACCCCGGCGTCGCTCCCGCACGTCCTCCTGCTGTTCGGCGTCTTCCAGATCGTCTGGGGGCTGGTCTACGGCCTCCCGGTGTCGGTCGAACCGATGAAGGCGCTCGCCGGCCTCGCCATCGCGGGCACCATCTCCTACGCCGAACTCGCCGCGGCGGGGGTCCTCGCGGGCGTCGTCCTGCTCATCGCGGGGCAGACAGGGGCGATGTCCCGGATAGAGCGGGTGGTCGGCCAGCCGATCGTCCGCGGGGTGCAACTCGCCGTCGCGCTCCTGCTCGGGAAGACCGGCGTCGAACTCGGCCTCGCGGACCCGATCCTCGCGGCCGGGGCCGTCGCGCTCACCGTCGCCGTCGCCGCCACCGGACGCCGGCGGGCCAGCGCGCTCGCCGTCCTCGGCGCGGGCGGGGCGCTCGCCGTCGCCTCCGCGGGCGTCCCGACCCCGTCGCTCCCGGCGCTCACGCCGTTCCCCTCCGGCCTCCCCGCCTTCACCGTCGGCGCGGTCGAGGGCGCGGCGGGACAGCTCGCGATGACCGTCGGCAACGCCGCCGTCGCCACGTCGCTGCTCTTCTCCGACCTCTTCGACGCCGACGTCCCCGCCGACGACCTCGCGAGCAGCATGGGGGGGATGTGCCTCGTCTCGGTCCCGCTCGGCGGCCTCCCGATGTGCCACGGGAGCGGGGGGCTGGCCGGCAAGTACGCCTTCGGGGCCCGGACCGGCGGCGCGAACCTCGTCCTCGGGGCGCTCTACGTCGGGGCCGCCCTCGTCGCGGGCGTCGTCCTCGCCTTCCCCACGGCGGTCCTCGGCGTCCTGCTCGTGCTCGTCGCGCTCCAGCTCGGCCGGAGCGCCGCGCGGACCGACGACTGGCTACTGACCGGCCTCGTCGGCGTCGTCGGCGTCCTCGGGAACGTCGGGGTCGCCTTCGCGCTCGGCGTCGCCGTCTCGCTCCTCCGGGAGAGTGATGTGCTGTCGGGACGAAGCGAGAGCGCATGACCGCCGCTACGTGGGGCGACCTGTTCGAGCGAGCCGGGGCGTACGGGGTGTCGGAAGACGACGTGGTGGAGGCGCTGTCGCGCCGGCGCGAGACCGATGAGTGAGTCACCGGAGCCGAGTCCGGCCCGAATCGTCGCCGACGCCGACGTGCTCGCGGCGGACCTGCTCGTCGGCGGCGCGTCCCGCCGGGCGCTCGACCACGTCCGCTCGCACTCGTGGCTCGAACTCGCCGCCAGCGACGCGCTCCTTGACGACGCGGAGGCAGTCGTCGCCGAACTCGCGGACCCGGCACTCGCCGCCGACTGGCGCGAGCGGGCGGCGGCCCTCCGGACGCCCGTCGACCACCCGGCGGGCGACCACCCGGCGCTCGCCTCGGCGTACCACGGCGGCGCGATGCACGTGCTGACGCTCGACCGCAGGCTCCTGGGGGCGAGAGCGGGGATGCACCTCCGCGGGCGGATGGACGTGAGCGTCCGCAGTCCGGACGCCTTCGACGCCGTCTTCGACGCCGAGAGCCTGTACGGGGCCGTCGTCGGGGGCGACTACCCCGGCCCGGACCGCGACCCGCGCGGGTGAACCCCCTCGCGCGGCGAATCCGGCAGTGCGCCCCGACTCCGACTCCGATTCCGACTCCTACTCTTACTCCGATTCCGACTCCTACTCAAGCGAGTCGTCGGGGAGCTCCGCCAGCGACCGGTCCAGCGTGACGAACGTGGCGACGCCGCCGACGAGGGCGACGACGACGCTCGCGACCACCATCGTCGTGTCGCCCCAGAAGAGCCACAGCGCGGCGGCGAGAAAGACCAGCTCCGCGGCGACGGTGACTCCCGCGACGAACGTTCTCGTGTCGGACACGACTCGTGACCCGCGACAGACCAAGAAAAAGGTGTCGTCGACACGGTGCCGGCGGTCGACGGCTCTGTCCCGCAGTCCGGCCTCGGTGCCGGCGGTCGACGACTCAGTTCCCGCGCGTCGCGTACCACTCTGCGAACTTCGCCAGCGCCCGCCCCCGGTGTGAGATGGCGTTTTTCTCCTCGGTCGTCATCTCGGCCATCGTCGTCCCGTCGTGCTCGAAGACGGGGTCGTAGCCGAACCCGCCGTCGCCGCGGGGGGCGACGATGCGGCCCGGAACGTAGCCCGTGAAGAGCTTCACCGGGAGCGGCCCCTCCTCCTCGTCGCCGCCCGCGGCCGCCGCGGCGGTGCGGTCCTCCCGGTCGACGGGGTCGGGACTGGCCTCGAAGGCCTCGCCGTCGCAGTAGGCGATGACACACCGGAACGCGGCGCGGCGGTCGTCCTCCGCTTCGACCAGCCGCCAGACGCGTTCGATGCCGAGCGTGTCCTCGACGAACCGGGAGTACGGCCCCGGGAAGCCGTCGAGGGCGTCGACGAACAGGCCGGCGTCGTCGACGATGACCGGCTCGCCCGCGTGCCGGTAGGCCTCGCGCGCGCCCCGGGCGGCTATCGGGCCGAGTTCGTCCGCCTGTATCTCGGTGTAGTCGAAGTCCAGCTGGGCGACGACGTCGGACCCGAGGTACGACTCCGCCTCGCGGACCTTCCCCTCGTTCGTCGTCACGTACCTGAGCATGTCCGACCTCGGAGCGGTCGAGAGAAAGAAGCGTCGGTTGCGGTCAGTCCTCGACGACGACCTCGACCGGGCCCTCCTCGTCGTCGACCGGGGCCTCGCGCCCCTTGCGCTCCTGCCAGAGGAGTGCGCCCACGACGAGGAGAACGACCCACGAGCGCCACGAGGCGAGGTTGAGCGTGTAGCCGATACCGAAGGGCTTCTCGACCAGCATGCCCTCGCCCGGCTTCCAGTACGAGGAGAGCATCCGGCCGACGCTGGGCCGCTCGAAGTTGTACGGGACGCCGAAGAGCGTTCCAGTCTTGGGCTTGTCTGCCATGTGAGATGATACTCTCGGCTCGGATAAATCGTTTTGGCTCCGAACTGGCCGTCGGGCGACGTGCGGGGGCGCGAGGAGTCGGCGGTCGCCCCTCGGTCGCGGACGCCGACTTCGACTGTGACCGCCGCAGTCATTCCCCGCCGCAGACGCCGACTTCGACTGTGACCGCCGCAGTCACTCACCGGTCGCGGACGCCGACTCCGACTGGTACCGCCCGCGACCCTCGATGACCCGCAGGCGCGAGAGCACCGCGTCGTCGCCGGCGGCGGCGTACCCCTCCTCGAAGGCCCGAACCAGCGGTTCGGGGTCGTCTGCGGTCCCCTCGACGCTCTGTTCGAAGACGTGGAGGTCCATCGCGTGGTCCTCCACGTGGCCGGAGTGGTAGCCGAGGCCGAAGTCGATGAGGACGGTCCGGTCGCCGACCCGGACGTTCCGGGTAGTCGGGTCGCCGTGGACCACACCCGCCCGGTGGAGCGCGGCGAGGTACTCGCCGACGGTCCGCGCCCGCGCCTCGGTCAGGTCCGCAGCGAGGTCCGCCTCGCCGACGCGCTGGAGCGTCAGCGTCGCCTCCGCGACGTCGACGTCGAGGACCAGCGGGGTGGGCACGCCGTCGCGGCGGGCCTCGCTGGTGAGTCGGGCCTCGGCGACGGTGCGCTCGCGGCGCAGTCGCTCGTCGAGCGCCGGGTGGCGGTAGCCCTTCGGGAGCCGCCGCTTTTCGACCCTGTCCGGCCCGACGGTGACCGTCGCCTCCGCGCCCCGCACGTCGCCGTCACCGGTGAGCGCGCGCGCGACAGACTCCGCCTCCCCCCGCCACGTGACCGGCACCTGGTCGGGTCTGAAGTTCGGGTCGACCGCGGACTCGGCGACGTCGAGGGTGTCGCCCGCGGCGAACATCTTCGCGCCCAGCAGGGCGATCATCCCGGCGTTGTCGCCGAGGAACCGGGGGTCGGGGGCGTAGAAGTCGGCCCCGCGTTCGTCGCACATCTCGGCGAGCATCTCGCGGAGGCGCTCGTTGCGACCGACGCCGCCGCCGAGGACGAGTTCGTCGGTCCCGGTGAGCGAGAGGGCGCGCTCTGACACCTCGGTGAGCATGGCGAAGACGTGTTCCTGCAGGGAAAAGCAGACGTCATCGACTGGCGTCCCGTCGTCGTAGGCGTCCTTCGCGGCGCTCATGATGCCCGAAAAGGAGAAGTCCATCCCCTTGACGACGTAGGGGAGGTCGACGTACTCGCCGTCGCGGGCGGCGCGTTCGACCTTCGGGCCGCCGGGGTGGGACCACCCGACGTGGCGGGTGAACTTGTCGATGGCGTTGCCGACGCCGGTGTCCATCGTCTCGCCGAGGACGCGGTAGCGACCGTTGTGGTAGCCCAGCAGGTGGGCGTTCGCACCGCTCGCGTTGAGACAGACCGGCGAGTCGAACCCCGACTGGTGGCGGCCGACCTCGAGGTGAGCGACCATGTGGTTGACGCCGACGAGGGGGACCGAGAGCGCCTGCGAGAGCGACCGGGCGGCGGTGCCGACGATGCGCAGGCAGGGACCGAGACCGGGGCCGCGCGAGAACGCGACGGCGTCGACGGGCGGGTCGCCGTCGGCGCTCGCTCGCTCCGCGGCGCGGTCGAGGGCAGCCTCCACGACGCGGGGGACGGCGTCGCTCATGTGCTCTGCTGCCTCGCGGGGGTGAATGCCGCCGCTCTCCGGCTGGTAGGGGTCGGTCTCGACGAAGACGACCTCCGAGTCGGGGCCGAAGACGACCTCCGGGTCGGCGTCGTCAGAACGAGCGTGGGTCGGCGCGTCCCCGGGTGCCTCGAAGACGGCGGCGCTGGCCGCCCACGCCGTGCCCTCGATGCCGAGAACGCGCACGTCTCTCCGTGGTTACGCCTCTTCGGCCTCGGTCTCGCCCTCGCCTTCCTCTGCGGCGATCTTGTTCCGCTCGAGCATGTAGTCCTGCTCGACGTCGCGGGCGAACTCGGGGCTGTCGTACACCTTCGCGTAGCCGACCGACCGGCGCATGCCGAACTTCGTGTCCAGTTCGTGGACGACGACCTCGTCCGAGTCCTTGTTCAGTTTCGCCGCGAGACTGTCGCGGACCGAGAGCCGGGAGGGGGTGGCGTCGTCGTGGATTATCTCGAACCGGACGTCCGTCCGGTGCAACATGGGATTTTCGTCTTCCTCGATGATTTCGACTTCCATGGTTCAGTTGCCAGTAACTCCACTCGAAACGAGTAAAAGGATTTCGACCTGTAGGCCCCGTCTCCGCCGGTCGGTACAGGCCCGCCTCCCGCCGG
>JBDGSQ010000101.1:0-9411 GCA_042217455.1 Haloferacaceae archaeon
CGCGTCGAGAAGTTCAACCGCGGCTACATCAAGCACAACGGCGAGCCCGCAGAGGCCATCGTCGACGAGGGCCAGAGCGTCGCCGTCATGAAGCTCGGCACCATCGGCGTCACGGTGAAGATCATCCCGCCGGAGGCCGAACTCCCCGACGACTTCGAGGTCGAGGAGGGCGCAGAGGTCGAGGCCGTCGAACAGCAGCTCGAGGAAGGCGGCGTCGAGGAACTCCTCGAAGAACCCGAGGAGGTCCCCGAGGCACCGCAGGAAGGCGAGGCCGGGGAGGCCGAGGAGGCCGAGACCGAGTTCGAGGACGTCGAGACCCCCACGGAGGCGCCCGAAGAGGTCGTCGAAGAGGAGATCATCGACGACATCGCGGACGACGACGAAGCGGAGGCAGACGACGAATCGGACGCGGCGGACGACGAAGCGGACGCCGCGGCCGAGTCCGAACTCGACGAGGACGTCGAGGCGGAGGCCGCAGAGCTCGTCGAGGAGATGGAAGCCGCAGACGAGGAAGACGAAGACGAGAACACGGAGGACGAGTAGATGGCGATACTCTACACCGAAGAGATTCGCGACATGACCCCTGCCGAGCGCGAGGCCGAACTCGAGGAACTCGAGACCGAGTTGCTCAACGCGAAGGCCGTGCAGGCGGCGGGCGGTGCGCCGGACGACCCCGGCCGCATCGGCGAACTGCGTCGCACCATCGCGCGCATCAAGACGATTCAGCGCGAAGAGGGCGACACCGACCCGGAGCAGACCGAATAATGCCGCTGACACCCGAGACGCTGACCCGGCACGAGCTCAACGGCCTCCCGGTTGCGGTCGTGGAGGCCACCAACCCCGACGCCGTCGGGATCGCGGGGCGCGTCGTCGTCGAGACGATGAAGACGCTCCACGTCGACTGCGGCGTCGACGACGGCGAGTCTCGGGTGCGGCAGGTGCCCAAGCGGGGCGCGACGTTCGAGTTCGCGATTCCGGCCCCGGACGACGGGGCGAACGCGCGCACAGATGAAGCCGCCGGCGGCCGGAAGGCCCCGGGTTCCGCGTCCGAACCCGCAGTTGCGGGCGAGGACGCGGTCTACGTTACGGTGGATGGCGCACGACTGCTCTCACGACCCGCCCTTCGCACCGAAAACGCAGGTGAAACCACATGGCGATAGGACTGAACGTACCAGAACCGGAGGAGACGTGCTCCGACGCGAACTGTCCGTTCCACGGCTCACTATCCGTGCGCGGACAGACGCTCGAGGGCACAGTCGCCTCCACAGACATGGAGAAAACGGTCGTAGTAGAGCGCGAATACGACGTTCGCGTTCCCAAGTACGACCGGTACATGAAGCGACGGAGTCGCGTTCCGGCCCACGCACCCCCGTGCATGGACCTCGCGGAAGGCGACACCGTCCGAATCGCGGAGACCCGACCGCTCTCGAAGACGAAATCGCACGTCGTCGTCGAGCGACTCGGAGGTGACGAGTGATGGAGGCGCTGAAGGCCGACGTCACGCAGGGCCTCGAGAAGGGCTCGCTGATCACGTGCGCCGACAACACCGGCGCGCGCGAGCTCAAAGTCATCAGCGTGTCGGGCTACTCCGGAACGAAGAATCGACACCCCAAAGCGGGCGTCGGCGACAAGGTCACCGTCTCGGTGACCAAGGGGACCCCCGAGATGCGACGTCAGGTCCTCCAGGCCGTCGTCGTTCGACAGCGGAAGCCCATCCGCCGACCGAGCGGGACGCGCGTCAAGTTCGAAGACAACGCCGCCGTCCTCATCGACGACGTCGAAGAGCCGCGTGGGACCGAGATCAAGGGTCCCATCGCGCGCGAAGTCGCCCAGCGCTTCGGGAGCATCGCGAGCACAGCCACGATGATTGTCTAGCATGACGCGACAACCACGAAAGCAGCGAAAGGAACGGCAGACCGCGCCCTTACACGAGCGGCAGAAGCAGGTCCGCGCGACGCTGTCCGACGACCTCCGCGAGGAGTACGGACGGCGGAACGTCCGCGTCAACGCGGGCGACACGGTGGAGGTCCTCCGCGGCGACCACGCCGGCGAGGAGGGCGAGGTGCTCGACGTGGACCTCAAAGACGAGGTCGTCACCGTCGAGGACGTCACCGTAGAGAAGGCAGACGGCGAGGAGGTCCCGCGACCCCTCGACGCCTCGAACGTCCGCGTGACCGAACTGGACCTCGAAGACGACCGCCGCGAGGCGCGACTGGAGGGTGACGAATGAGCAACCATCAGAAACGACTCTCGGTTCCGAAGTCCTGGCCGGTCGAGCGCAAGACGGAGACCTTCACGATCAAGGCCGGTGCCGGCCCGCACGGCGAGAGCGGCGTTCCGCTGCTCATCGTCATGCGCGACGTGCTCGGCTACGCGGACTCGAAGAAGGAAGCCCAGCACGCGCTCAACGAGAACGCGGTGCTCGTGAACGGCGACGCCGTCAGCGACGTGCGCCGCCCCATCGGGATGTTCGACATCCTCGAGTTCACGCTCCGCGACGAGCACTACCGGGTCTTCCCCGGCGAGGGCGGTCGGCTCTCGCTGACCCCCATCGACGAGGCCGACGCGGAGAGTCGCCTCGGGAAGATCGTCCGCAAGCAGCAGGTCGCCGGCGGCGACACGCAGCTGACGCTCCACGACGGGATCAACGTCCGCGTCGCGGACGGCAGCGACTACAGCACCGACGACTCGCTGGTCATCGACAACGAGACGAAGGACATCGTCGCGCACTTCCCCTTCGAGGAGGGCGCGCTGGTGACCGCCATCGCCGGCACCCACGCCGGCGAGATCGGCACGGTCGAGGAGATAACCGTCACGGCCGGGTCGGGCAACAACACCGTCGCCGTCGCCCAGGAGAGCGGCGACGGGTTCGAGACCATCGAGCAGTACGTCGTCGTCATCGACGAGAACTTCACCGACGACGAGGGCGAGGAGCCCGACGACGCCGTCGCAGAGGCCGAGCCGCAGGACGAGGAGGTGACGGAGGAATGAGCGACGCGGAGACCGAGTTCCACGCGATGCGCGAACCGCGCATCGAGAAGGTCGTCGTCCACATGGGCGTCGGCGAGGGTGGCCGCGAACTGGCGAAAGCCGAGGACATCCTCGAGGAGATCACGGGCCAGCGGAGCGTCCGCACGCAGGCGAAGCGGACGATTCAGGAGTTCGGCGTCCGGCAGGGCGACCCCATCGGTGCGAAGGTCACCCTGCGCGACGAGCAGGCCCGGGAGTTCCTCGAGACGGCGCTCCCGCTCGTGACGCTCTCGCGGACCCAGTTCGACGAGACCGGGAACTTCAGCTTCGGCGTCGAGGAGCACACGGACTTCCCGAGTCAGGAGTACGACCCGCAGATAGGCATCTACGGGCTGGACGTGACGGTCAACCTCGTCCGGCCGGGATACCGGGTCACGAAGCGTGACAAGGCGTCGGGCACGATTCCGTCCAGTCACCGACTGACGGTCGACGACGCGGTCACGTTCCTCGAATCGAACTTCGACGTCACAGTTGCGGAGGACACAGATGAGTGAATCAGAGTCACAGACCGGCGAGCACGCGACGCGTCGGACCGACGAGCGCCACGAGTGCCGTCGGTGCGGTCGCAAGCAGGGGCTCGTAGGCAAGTACGACATCTTCCTGTGTCGGCAGTGCTTCCGCGAGGTAGCGCGCGACATGGGGTTCAAGAAGTACCGATAACTCATGGCAGAGCAAGACCCACTCAGCAGAGCCCTTTCCGGGTTGAACAACGCGGAGGGCGTCGGGCACCTGTCCCACACGATACAGCCCGCCTCGAACACTATCGGCTCCGTCCTCGAGGTCTTCTACGACCGCGGGTACGTCGACGGCTTCGAGTTCGTCGACAACGGGAAGTCGGGGCTGTTCGAGGTCGAACTGAAAGGAGCGATCAACGAATGCGGTGCCGTGAAACCCCACTACACCGCGGGCGCAGACGAGTTCGAGAAGTGGGAGAAGCGATACCTCCCCGCCCGCGACTACGGGACGCTCATCGTCACGACGAGCCACGGCATCATGAGCCACTACGAGGCCCGCGAACAGGGCATCGGTGGCCAGATCATCGCATACGTCTACTGAACAATGAACAGAGTCGAAATCGAAATTCCGGACGAGGTAACCGCGACGGTCGACCACCTCGACCTCACCGTCGAGGGGCCCGAGGGGAGCGTCACGAAGCGCCTCTGGTTCCCGGACGTCACGGTGTCCGTCGAAGACGGGCACGTGGTCGTCGAGAGCGAAGCCACCGACGCGAAGACGAACGCGACGGTCGGCACCTTCGAAAGCCACGTCGAGAACATGATTCACGGCGTCACCGAGGGCTGGGAGTACCAGATGGAGGCGTTCTACGCTCACTTCCCGATGCAGGTCCGCGCCGAGGGCGACGAGGTCGTCATCGAGAACTTCCTCGGAGAGAAGTCCCCCCGACGGACGCCCATCCGCGGCGACACCGAGGTCGACGTCGACGGCGAGGAGATCACGCTCCGCGGCCCCGACAAGGAGGCCGTCGGACAGACCGCCGCCGACATCGAACAGCTGACCCGCATCAACGACAAGGACCAGCGCATCTTCCAGGACGGCGTGTACATCACCCAGAAGCCGAAGGCAGGTGGCGTGTAGATGGCTGACGAAGACGAAATACAGGAGCTCGAAGACATCAGCGGCGTCGGCCCCTCGAAGGCCGAGGCGCTCCGCGAGGCCGGCTACGAGTCGGTCGAGGACGTACAGGCCGCGAGTCAGGCCGAACTCGCCGAAGTCGACGGCGTCGGGAACGCGCTGGCCGCTCGCATCAAGGCCGACGTCGGCGGTCTCGAGGTCGCAGAGGAGACCGAGGCCGAGGTCGAAGAGGAAGTCGAAGAAGAGCCGGAAGCGGCCGAGGAAGCGGAGGTCGAGACCGAACTGCGCCCCCGCGGCGCGGCGGACAAGACCCCGGACCTCGACAGCGACACTGCGCGCGCGCTCGCACAGAAGCACCGCGAGGGCAAACCGCAGTTCAACCGGCAGGACTACCACAAGAAAAAGCGGACGCCGACGTCGTGGCGCAAGCCTCGGGGGAACCTCTCGAAGCAGCGCCGCGGCATCAAGGGCAAAGGCGACATGGTCGAGTCGGGCTACCGCACGCCCACGGCCGCCCGCGGGCTGCACCCCTCGGGCTTCGAGGAGGTCCGCGTCCACAACACGGACGACCTCGAGGCCGTCGACCCCGACACGCAGGCCGTCCGCATCGCCAGCAAAGTCGGCGCTCGCAAGCGCGAGCGCATCGAAGACGTCTGTGAGGACCGCGACATCCGCGTCCTCAACCCGACCTACGTCGAAGTGGAGGTCGAAGAATGACAGACCTAGGAGCACAGAAGCGACTCGCCGCCGACGTCCTCGACGTCGGCAAAGGCCGCGTCTGGTTCGACCCCGACGCCCAGTCTGACATCGCCGAAGCGATCACCCGCGACGACATCCGCGAGCTCGTCGACCAGGGGTCGATTCGGGCGAAAGAGGCCACGGGCAACTCCCGGGGTCGGGCCCGCGAGCGCGCCGAGAAGCGCGCGTACGGGCACCAGAAGGGCGCCGGTTCCCGGAAGGGGAGAGCCGGCGGCCGCCAGAACCGCAAGGACGAATGGATCAGCCGGATTCGCGCACAGCGCCGCCGCCTGAAGGAGCTCCGCGACGACGGTCCGCTCGACCGGACCCAGTACCGCGAGCTCTACAACAAGGCAAGCGGCGGCGAGTTCGACAGCGTCGACCGGCTCGAAGCGTACATCGAGAACAACTACAACATCACGCTGGAGGACGAATAATGGCGACTGGACCACGATACCGGGTTCCGATGCGGCGCCGCCGCGAGGACCGGACCGACTACCATCAGAGGTTGCGCCTGTTGAAATCCGGCAAGCCTCGGCTCGTTGCTCGCGTGAGCAACAAGCACGTCAGGGCGCAGCTGGTTACCCCCGGTCCGGAGGGCGACGAGACACACGCGAGCGCCTCCTCGGAGGACCTGGCCGAGTACGGCTGGGAGGCCCCGACGGGCAATCTCCCGAGCGCGTACCTGACCGGGTATCTCGTGGGGACGCGGGCGCTCGACGCCGACGTCGAGGAGGCGGTCCTCGACATCGGTCTCAACACCGCCACCCCCGGAAACAAGGTGTTCGCAGTACAGGAAGGTGCAATCGACGCAGGCGTCGAGATTCCGCACAACGAGAGCGTGCTCGCTGACTGGTCGCGTAACCGCGGCGAGCACATCGCCGAGTACGCAGCGCAGCTCGACGAGCCGCTCTACAGCGGCGACTTCGACGCCACCGAACTCCCCGAGCACTTCGACGACGTGCTCGAACGACTTCAGGAGGACGCATGAGTAGCAACGACTACAACGACGGCTGGGAGCCGCAGACGCGACTCGGCCGCAAGGTACAGGACGGCGACGTCACATCGATGGACCAGGCGCTCAACTCCGGGCTGCCGCTCAAGGAGCCCGAGATCGTCGACCAGCTCCTCGGCGGGCTGGACGACGAGGTGCTGGACATCAACATGGTCCAGCGCATGACCGACTCCGGTCGGCGCGTGAAGTTCCGCTGCTCGGTCGCCATCGGCAACCGCGACGGCTACCTCGGCTACGCCGAGGCCCGCGACGACCAGGTCGGCGGGGCCATCCAGAAGGCCATCGAGGTCGCCAAGCTGAACATCATCAAGGTCGACCGCGGCTCGGGGTCCTGGGAGGACCGCGCGGGCGGAGTCAACTCCCTCACCCGGAAGGCAGAGGGGAAGGCCGGCTCGGTCACCGTCGAGATCATCCCCGCACCGCAGGGGCTCGGTCTCGCGGCCGCGCCGACGGTCCGACACATCCTCGAACTCGCCGGCGTGCAGGACGCGTGGACCAAGTCCAACGGGAACACCCGGACGACGGTGAACCTCGCGAAGGCCACGTACAACGCGCTGAAGAACGCGTCCCAGTCGCGGACGCCCCGGCGCGCACGAGAGAAACAGCGCGAGGTGAGCGACTGATGGAAGCCATCGTTCAGCTCCGCGGCGAGGTGGACATGAGCGGCGACGTCAAGGACACCCTCGACATGCTCAACGTCCACTCGGTCAACCACTGCACGTTCGTCCCCGAGACGGACACGTACCGCGGGATGATCACGAAGGTCAACGACTTCGTCGCCCACGGCACGCCGAGCGCGGACGTCGTCGCCGCCCTCATCCGCCGGCGCGGAGAGCCCGGCGAGGGCGACGCGGACGTAGACGACGAGTGGGTCGACGAGAACACGGAGTACGACAGCGTCGACGCGCTGGCGGAGGCCCTCGTCGCGGAGGAGACGACGCTCCGCGAGCAGGGGCTCTCGCCGGTCGTCCGCCTGCACCCGCCCCGCGGCGGTCACTCGGGCGTGAAACACCCCACCAGGGAGGGCGGCGAACTCGGCAAGCACACGACCGAGGAGATGGACGACCTCCTGGAGGCCATGCGATGACGAGCAAGAAACGACGCCAGCGCGGCTCGCGCACCCACGGCGGCGGCACGCACAAGAACCGGCGCGGTGCCGGGAACCGCGGCGGCCGCGGGCGCGCGGGACGCGACAAACACGAGTTCCACAACTACGAACCGCTCGGCAAGTACGGCTTCAAGCGGCCGGAGAAGGCCCAGACGGACGTCGCGGAGGTCCGCGTCCAGCAGCTCGACGAGGACGCCGCGCTGCTTTCCGCAGACGGCCTCGCAGAGGAGACGGACGGCGGCTACCGCATCGACGCCCGCGACGTGGCCGACGACGGCTGGGACGCGGACGTCGTGAAGGTCCTCGGCGGCGGACAGGTCCGCGGCGAACTCCACGTCGTCGCCGACGCGTTCACCTCCGGCGCCGTCGAACTCATCGAGGAAGCGGGCGGCACGGCCGAACTGTCGGACCGCGCCGAGGAAGCCGAGACCGACGAAGCTAAGGCAGACGAAGAAGCCAACGAGGAGTAGACCATGGGTTGGAAGGAGGCCGCCGAACCGGTGCTGACGCGGATGCCGTCGGTCGCTCGTCCGGAGGGACACGTCCCGTTCAAGCGCAAGCTGGGCTGGACGGCCGGCATCCTCGTGCTGTATTTCTTCCTGACGAACGTGCAGCTCTTCGGGCTGCAGACCGGCGGGAGCGACTTCTTCGGGCGGTTCCGGTCGATACTGGCCGGGTCGCAGGGGTCGGTGCTCCAGCTCGGTATCGGTCCCATCGTGACGGCGAGCATCGTGCTCCAGTTGCTCGGCGGGGCCGACCTGCTCGGACTGGACACCGACGACCCGCGCGACCAGGTCCTCTACCAGGGGCTGCAGAAGCTCCTCGTGGTCGGGATGATATTCCTGACCGGGCTCCCGATGGTGTTCGCGGGCAACTTCCTGCCCGCCGACCCCGCGGTGGCCAGTCAGCTCGGCATCGGGACCACCGGCGTGAAGACGCTCATCTTCGCGCAGATGTTCGTCGGCGGCATCCTCATCCTGTTCATGGACGAGATCGTGAGCAAGTGGGGCGTCGGGAGCGGCATCGGGCTGTTCATCGTCGCCGGCATCAGCCAGCAGCTCGTCGCCGGCCTGTTCAGCTGGGAGGGACTCGGGGGCACCTCCGGGTTCGTCCCCACCTGGGTCGGCATCCTCACCGGCGCGCGGGAGATCGCGTCGCCGCTGACTGCAGAGGGGCTACAGGAGCTGTTCATCGGTCAGGGACAGCTGCTCGCGCTGGCGACGACGGTGCTCATCTTCGGCATCGTCGTCTACGCCGAGAGCGTCCGGGTCGAGATTCCGCTCTCGCACGCCCGCGTGAAGGGCGCTCGCGGGCGCTTCCCCGTGAAGCTCATCTACGCGAGCGTCCTGCCGATGATTCTGGTGCGCGCCCTGCAGGCGAACATCCAGTTCCTCGGGCAGATTCTCAACACCACGTGGGCGAGCATGCCCGCGTGGCTCGGCCAGTACACGAACGGGCGCGTCGTCGGCGGCCTCTTTTACTACCTCGCACCCATCCAGGCGCCGTCGCAGTGGATGTGGTGGACCGGGACGGGGGCCGAGCCGTGGCAGATCATCATCCGGGTCCTCATCGACCTGACGTTCATGATCGTCGGCGGCGCGGTGTTCGCCGTCTTCTGGGTCGAGACGACCGACATGGGCCCGGAGGCGACGGCCCGACAGATCCAGAACTCCGGGATGCAGATTCCCGGCTTCCGGCGCAACCCGCAGGTCATCGAGAAGGTCATGGAGCGCTACATCCCGCAGGTGACGGTCATCGGCGGCGCGCTCGTGGGACTGCTGGCCGTCCTCGCCAACATGCTCGGCACCATCGGCGGCGTCTCCGGCACCGGGCTGCTGCTGACGGTCTCTATCACGTACAAGCTGTACGAGGAGATCGCAGAGGAGCAGCTCATGGAGATGCACCCGATGATGCGCCAGATGTTTGG
>JBDGSQ010000092.1:0-9277 GCA_042217455.1 Haloferacaceae archaeon
TCGGCGTCGACGCCGCGGAGGGCCGCGACGGCCTCGACGACGACGACGCTGACCGGGGCGTCCGGGTCCGAGACGGTCAGACTGCGCCGGTCGGCGTCGGCGTCCTCCTCGTCGGTTCGGTGCCGCCGGACTCGCACCTCGTCGTCGACGTAGACCGCCTGCGGGTCGTCGGTGACGCGGACGAGCGCCTTCGGGGGGACCGAGACCGTCGGCGGCGCGTCGGAGGTCGCCTCGACCCGGAGGCTCCCGGAGAGGTGTCGCACCCGCTGCTGGCGGGTGAGATTCTCGTCGCGTATCTCGATTGTTCCCATGAATCGACGTCTGCTCCGCGGGTAATAATCGCCCGGAGCGGTTTCAGTCTGTGTAAAGACTCCGGCCGTTCAAGTGGACGGTCGCGTCCGATTCGACGACGGCGGGCGGTTCGACCGGGACGGTCCGCCGGCGGCGCGAACGCGGGTCGCGGGGGCGGCGGTCGGCGACGCGGGAGCGCTCGCAGCCCGCGACTCCACCGCTCGCGGGCCCGTGTGCCCGGTGGACTCATCACCGTTCGGGTACGATTCCGACGCGTATGGAGTACGTCACCCGGAGCGGCGACGACGTGCCGGTGGTCGGACTCGGCACGTGGCAGATGGACGCGGACACCGCGTACGAGTCCGTGTCGACCGCGCTCGAACTCGGCTATCGGCACGTCGACACCGCACAGCTGTACGAGAACGAGGACGGCGTCGGGCGGGCCATCGAGGACGCCGACGTCGACCGCGAGGAGGTGTTTCTCACGACGAAGGTCGACCCCTCGAATCGCTCCGTCGCGGACGTCGTCGCGTCGGTCGAGGCGAGTCTCGACCGGCTGCGGACCGACCGCGTGGACCTCCTGTTGATACACTGGCCCCACCCGCTGGCCGACCTCGAGGCGGTGATGGACGGCCTCAATCGAGCGCGCGAGCGGGGACTCACCCGCCACGTCGGCGTGAGTAACTTCGGGAAGGGTCGGCTGGACCGCGCGCGTCGGCTGTCGGACGCGCCGATATTCACAGACCAGGTGCTCTTTCACCCGTGGTGGCCGCAGCGCGACCTCCTCCACTACTGCCAGACCGAGGGCGTCCTGCTGACGGGGTACAGCCCGCTGGCGAACGGCGGCCTCGTCGGCAATCCGGAACTCGAGGCGATCGGCCGCCGCTACGGGAAGTCGAGCGCGCAGGTGGCCATCCGCTGGGCGACCCAGCACACGAACGTGATGTCGATTCCGATGTCGACGTCGCGGCGACACCTCGAAGAGAATCTGGACGTCTTCGACTTCCGACTGACGAGAGACGAACACGACCGGGTCACGAGCCCCTCCTACCTGCGAACCGGCCTCGCGATGGCGCGCGGCCAGCTCGGCATCTAGGTCGGCGCGGCGGTGAATCCCCCGCGAGCTGTTCGGACCCGGGCCCATCACGAACGGAGTGGACGGAACCCAACGGTGCCGCCCCGCTCCCGAACGGTGCCCGCCGCGTCCGCGCGGAGGAGAGGGCTCGCGTCGACACTGCGCCTGCTCCGAACGGATGCCCGACGAGCGAGGGGGCCGCGCCGCCGCGGCCGACCGCGTTCTGGACCGGTGTGCGACAGTCCTGCCAATCTCAGGCCAGCGTGATGAGCGTGGCCCCGCACACGACCAGCGACACGCCGGCGACGACCCCGCGGGTCACTCGTTCGACGTCGGCGAGGAAGACCGCGGTGACGACGGTCGCCACGACGGGAGAGAGACCGGAGAGCGCAGAGACCACCGCGACGGACCCCCGGGCGAACGCCTCGAACAGAAAGAAGAGCGCGAACGCCGCCAGCAGGCCGCTCACCGCGAACGCGCGGAACGCGCCCACGGGCGGGACGAGCCGCCTGTCGCGCGTCACCGTGGCGTAGACGAGGAGGGCGAGGAGGGTGGCGAGCGCGTTCACGGTTATCGCTTCGAGGGTCGTCGCACTCGTACGCGTCAGTCCGTACCGGCGCACCACGTTCGAGAACGCGTAGGCCGCGGACGCCGAGAGCGGGAAGACGAGGTCCGAGACGCGCCACCCCTCCCTGTCTCCGCCTTTCGACGTGGCGACGACGGTCAGGCCGACGACGATGACGACGATTCCGGCGGTCGTCTGCAGCGACAGCGCCTCGCCGAGAGCGAGGAGCGCGATGACCGTCGCAAAGAGCGGGTGCGTGTTGAAGCCGGCGCTGTTGATACTCGCGCCGACCCGGTCGACGCCGACGAAAGACGACAGCCACGCGACCGCTCCGGCCGTCCCCGACACCGTAAAGACGAGGAGCGCGACGGGCGAGAGCGAGAGGAGACCGCCGACGCCACCGACCGCGACGAGCCCACCCAGATAACAGATGACGCCGACGGTGACGACGACGAGCGATCCCTGAAGCGAGGTCCCGCCCCGGACGATTCCTGACTTCGTGAGCACGGGGCTTGCGCCCCAGAGGAGCGCGGCGAGGAGCGCGAACAGGTACACGTCTGGAACTGGACCCATAGGTAGTCACTGGGCCTGCCCGTCGTAAAGTTCTGGATAGGAGCGACGTCTGCTCACAGTCACCCGACTTCACACGGACTCGAGAGCGCGTAGCACCACCCCGTCTCGTCCCGGGTAGCGTCGGTTTCGCTGACTCAGGATTCGGTATACGACACCGGTACCTCCCGGTTCGACGAGTGCGTGTATCGTGGGCGGGGGCATCGAGGAACGGCGTCCGCCCCGTTTTCCGTTCTGCTCCGTACGCCGACGGCCCCCAGTGACAACTCTTATCTCCCGCGTGTTCGTCCATCCCACTCATGGACGACATTTTCGTCGGCAGTCTCATGTCCTCGCCCGTTCGCACCGTCACGCCCGACACGTCGCTGCGAGACGCGGGAGAGCAGATGCTCGCGGACGGCATCGGGTCGGTCATCGTCGTCGACGGCGAGGGGCGACTCGCGGGCATCCTCACCTCGACGGACTTCGTGCGCATCGTCGCCGAGAGCGGCACCGACGCGGACGCGACGGTCGGAGACTTCATGAGCACGGACGTGACCACGGCCACCGCGAACGATTCCATCCGCGACGTCGCGGACATGATGGTCGACCACGGCTTCCACCACGTCCCGGTCGTCGGCGGCGACGACGAGGTCATCGGCGTCATCACGACCACTGACCTGACGGCCTACGTCTCGACCGTGCAGGACCCGAGTCCGGCGTAGTCGCGCGGCCGGCAGTCGTGGTTCTCCCGGCGGGTCAATCCGCTCCCGGGAGCGTCGCCGTTCCGGTGCTGTTCGGTCGGGCGCTCGGACTGCCCGCACTCGCCAGCCGTCGCCGACGCTTCGGCGACTCAGCGCGCCGCGTGCGACGCGACTCCCCCGGCACGGAATTCAACTGTTCGGAGCGGTAACATCCATCGATGCCCCTCGAATTCGCGTTGCTCGACGCCTCTTTCGAAGACGACGACGCGGAGGAGAACTTCCGAGACGCGTTCGACGCCGACGTGGTCCGGTACGCGGTACGAGACGGCGAACTCCCGCCGCTCGCCTCCGTGACGGGCGACCCGTCGTACGACGGCGTCGTCGTCTCCGGGTCGGCCGCGTCGGTCTACTGGAACCGCGACTGGATAGACGCGCTGCGGGAGTGGCTCGCCGACGCCGCCGAGGCGGACGTGCCGACGCTCGGCGTCTGCTTCGGCCACCAGTTGCTCGCCGACGCGCTCGGGGGCCGCGTGACGAGCATGGGCGAGTACGAACTGGGGTACCACCTGGTCCACCACGACGGCGAGTCGCCGCTCTTCGCGGGCCTCGACGACTGGTTCGTCGCGTTCACCGCCCACTCCGACGAGGTCGTGGAACTGCCCGACGGCGCGACCTGCCGCGCGGAGAACCCCTACTCGATCCACGCCTTCTCCCGTGGGTCCGTGTACGGCGTGCAGTTCCACCCGGAGATGTCGCTCTCGACGGCCGAGCGACTCATGGTCCACCGGGGGACGGACGGCAGGCGCGTCCAGCGGATGATCGAGGACGTGACAGACGGTGCCCACAACGAGGCCGAGGACGCGAGGGTCGTCTTCGAGAACTTCGAGCGAATCGCCGCCGAGTCGAACGCCAGCCTGTGACCGGCGACGACCGCAGCCGGCGGATGCGCTGACCCTCGCCTAGCGGTCGGCGTCGTGGCTGTGGCCGTCGCTCCCGGGGAGCGTCGCCCTGAGCGCCCACTGCTCCGGGCCGCGCTGTTCGACGAGGAACGTCTCGAACACCTCGCCCGGGGACCCTTTCTCGCCGGCCAGGTCCACGAGGAAGTCGCCCGCAGGCGTCGGGTCCCGGTCGCTCACGACGTGGAGGTCCGCGCCGGGCTCCGCCGCCGCGAACGCGTCGCTCACGAGTTCGAACCGCGACTCGGGCGGTTCGCCGCGCAGGTCCACCGGGTCCTCGGGCAGTTCGATCCGTTCGACGTCGGAGAGCGCGTCGGCGACGTCGGCTGCGAGGTCCGCGAACGCCCCCGGCGTCTCGCCCGGTCGCGGGTCCCCCTGCAGGTCCTTCGAGAACGGCAGGCGGGAAAGCACCGGCACGTCGAGGTCGTCGAGCGGACCCCGCTCGAACAGGTCGTGCGGGTGGCCGCACTCCTCGCAGACGAACCCGTCCATGTTCACGACGACGCCGAGGACCGGGACGCCGTTCTCGCGGAACAGGCGCAGACTGCGCTTCGTGTCCTCGACGCTCGTGTGGAACGGCGTCGTCACGAACACCACACCGTCGACGCGGACCTCCTGGAGCGTCGTGAGGGCGACGTCGCTCGTCCCCGGCGGCAGGTCGATGACCGCCGCGTCGGTGTTCCCCCACTGGGCGTTCGCAAAGAGGTCGGAGAGGGCGTCGTGAGCCATCGCGCCCCGCCACGCCAGCGGCCCGCCGTCGGTCATCAGGCCGACGCTCAGCACCTCCATTCCCGCCACCTCCGAGGGGATGGGGTTGTCGTCTTCGTCGGCGACGATGGGACCGCGCACGCCGAGCAGTTCCGGCGCGTTCGGCCCGAAGATGTCCGCGTCGAACAGGCCCACCTCCCGGTCGGCGGCGAGGGCGCAGGCGAGGTTGGTCGCGACCGTCGTCTTCCCCACGCCGCCTTTGGTGCTCGCGACGGCGACGACGTTCTCCACCCCGGCGAGCGACGTTCGCCCGGTCGTGTCGGCGGCCGCGGGTTCGACGTGGACCGATTCGACGCCGGGGACGCCGCGCGCCGCCGCGAGGACGTCCTCGACGACCCCGGTGGCGGTTCCGACGCGCGCGAGGTCGGCCTCGACGGTCACGGACGACCCCTCGACGACCACGTCGTCGACGGCGCCCGAGCGGAGCACGTCGGCGTCCGCCTCCGGGTCGCGGACCTCCCCGAGCGCGGCCGTCACTGCGTCTCGGAGGTCGGTGTCTGACTCGCTCATGCTAGAGGTCCGGCTGTCGGTTGAGCGGGTCCTCGCCCGAGTAGGTAACCCCGCGGTCCGACATGCCCGTGAACGACCGCCTGAAGCGGTCGGGGTCGCGTTCGAGCGCCTGTGCCGCGGTGATGCTGACGATGTCGCTCTCGTCCTCCTCGACTCGCTCGACGAGCGCGGCCCGCGCCCGGTCGTCGTCGACGCCGCCGAGCATGTGGGCCGCCCACTCCCGGACGCGTTCGCTGTCGTCTGTCACGTGCGCGAGCAGGTCGTCGAGCGCTCCCTCGCCCCGTAGCTTGAACAGCGAGACGAGCGCGTTCCGGCGGACCGCGTGGTGGGCGTCGTCGAGCCCCTCGCGCATCCGCTCTTCGTGGGCCTCGCGGTCGAGGCGGTCGAGGGCGACCAGCGCCTCCGACCTGACCCACGGGTCGTCGTCCCGCGACGCCACCTGCGCGACGTCGGCGGCCCGCTCGCCGCCGAGTTTCCCGAGCGCCTCGACCGCGAACTGCCTGACCTCCGCGTCGTCGTCGCCGGCGGCCGCCATCGAGAGCGACCGCACCACGTCCCCGGTCGCGTCGCGGTCCGCGAGCGCGATTGCGGACCGTCGGCGCTCCTTCAGACTGCCGTCCGCGAGAGCCGCGAGCAGCGACGCCGTGGGCGTGTCGTCGTAGGGGGAGGCGTCGCCGGCGGTCAGTTCGTCCGGGTCCGCGGTCCCGATCTCGACGTCCTCGCGGCTCACTTCGATGTCCTCGAGGCCGCCGTGGTCGACGTCGAACCCGGGGCTCTTCGTCGGATCGAGCTGCGGGTCCGGCGGTTCGTCTGCCTCTTCGTGGTCACCGTGTTCGTGACCGTCGTCGTGGAAGTCGTATGGTCCGCTCATGTGTGTGCTCCGCTGTCGAAATCGAGCGCGTGGTGGCTGACGAGGACGATGCCGAGGAGGGCCGCGAGCGCCCGCTGGACCGTCGCCGGCGCACCGGCGGCCGCGAGCAACAGCGCGCCGAGGAGCGGGAGGTGCCGCCCCCGGCGGAGCGACCCCACCGCCGTCGCCGCGACGCCGCCGAGCGCGGCCGCGACGAGCGGGAACGCCGCGCCGACCACGCCGCCGACTACCAGCACCACCGCACCGGTGACGAACGGCGACCCGAGGCCGGCGACCAGCGCCAGTCCGGCGACTGCGACGGCGACGCTCCACGTGGCGCGGTCGGCTTCGACCGTCACGGGGAGCAGCGCGAGGCCGGCGAGGGCGAGCGTCCCTCCGACGCGACGCAGGGGGAGCGGGGTCGGCGCGACCGCCGCCACGGAGACGACGAGGCCCGCGACGAGCGCCGCGACCGGGACGAGCCGTCGCGCCTCCGCGTAGTCGCCGGGAACCGACGCCCGCGAGGCGACGGCGAGGACGGCGCCCGCTGCTATCGCGCCGACCGCGGGGACGGCGGCCGCGGGCGAGACGACCGACAGGAGGCCGAAGACCCCGGCGGCGGCGAGCCCGACCAGCTCGCCCGTCTCCGGGGCGACCAGCGCGAGCGCCACCGCCGCCAGCGCACAGACTGCGACGGAGGCGGCGTGGACGGGACCGAACGCGGCGGCGGGGTTCACGAGCGGGACTGCCACCGGCGCGTTCGCCGTCAGCCTGACCGACGTGACCGAAAGGGCGGCCGCCGCCGCGAGCGACCCCGCGACGGTGCGGACCGAGGCGGGACTGGCCGCGCCGGTGAGACCCGCCGTTCGGTCGCCGAGACCGCCGCGAACCGTCGGTTCGCCCGTCTCTCGTGTCACGGCATGTCACCCCTCGATTCGGGCGGCGAGGTCCGCGCGGTCCGCCGCCGTGAACGCGTCCAGCGCCGCGACGACGTCGCCGTAGACCCCGACGCCGGGTTCGTCGTCGATTCGCTCCGCGACGCCCTCGACGAGGACGCGGAGGTGTCGGTCGTGGAAGTCGAGCCGGGCGGCCGCCGCGTCTCCCCCGTCGACCGCCGCCTCCCGGCGCGCGAGGTAGCCGGCGAACTCCAGTTCCAGCCGGAGGTGGTCGTGGTTGTCCCGGTCCTCCTGGTTCACCTCCACGTCGTAGTAGTCGTAGGCGCGTGCGAGGTCGAGGTTGACGTCGTTCCACGAGGCGTTCGGGCGGTACGCGGTCTCGTAGAGCGGCACCGGCGGTTCGGTCTCCCGCTTGGTTCCGTCGGTCGGGTCCACGTACTCCGAGAAGCCGACGACGAACACGTCGTTGTACCGGGCACAGAGGGTGTCGTAGTCGTCGTCGGTGACGAGCGCGTCGGTCGGGAGTTCCACCGGCGTCCGGTCGCAGTAGGACGCGACGCGGTCCGCGAAGCCGCCGGAGGCGAGTTCACGGTGGAGCGTCTCGTCGGGGTGCGTGAGCGCGCTGGCCAGCAGGGCGTAGAGCGCGCCGCGGGCCGCCGCGTCGGCGTCGAGGTCCGGGTCGGGGTCGCCGGGGGCGGCGTCGCTGGAGGTCGTCACGTCTCTCTCACCGCCTGTGCGGTCACGACCACGACGACGACGATGGCGATGCCGGCGACGGTCCAGAGCAGGGCCTCGTATGGCGGTCCCGCCGGCCCCGGACCGAGCGGGAAGGTGTGCCACTCGCTCACCGACTTCCGGCCGGAGCGTTCCATGTTCGAACCGTTCCAGACCGCGAAGGCGACCGAGACGTCGTTTTCCGTGCGTATCTCCGTCCGGTTCGCCCCGTCGACGACGAGCGGCCGCGAGTAGACGACGTACCACTGGTCGTCGCGGTAGGCGGCCGCCGTCTCCACCGACGCGTTCCGAAACCGGGTGGTCGTCCCGGGACCGGCCGCGAGCAGTTCCTGTGACCCCTCGTCCGGGTTCCAGTACCAGACGTTGACCATCTCGCGGGTACTTCCCATGGCGATGCCCGGCCGGACGCTCGTGTTGACCGGGAGTTGCACAGCGGCGGCGTCCGCGAACGAGTCCACCTTCGGGGCCTCGTACGGCGACTGCGAGAGGTTCCCGTCGTCGGTCGCGTCCCGCCAGTGGAGTCGCACGAACAGCCTGTCTTCGGTCCGCGCCGCGCGGACCTTCACCTGCTCGGTGGACGTCTCGCTCGCGTTCGGGACCGAACTCGGGGCCGACGAGAGCGGGACGTCGACGGGGACGGTGTCGTTCCAGGCGCTCCCGGTCGGTCGCGAGAGCGACTCGGCCTGCGACCGCGCCACCGTCTCGACGGGCACCTGATTCGCCGGGCGACCAGCCACGAGCGCGGGGGCGAGGGCGGCGACGGCGACGAGCGCCACCGCGACGAGCAGGCGCCCGCGCCGGCGGTCCCCTCCCGCCGTCACTGGTCGAACACCTCCAGTCGGTACTGCTTGGCCGGGTTCTTGCTGGTGAGGATGTCCATCAGCTCGCTCTCGTCGCCCCGGCGGACCCTGTCGCGGTGGGTCTTCAGCGTGTCCATCGCCTCGTGGACCTGCTCGCCGAACAGCTCCACGAGGTAGTCTCGCGGGATGCGGTCGACGTCCACCGATTCGCCGTCCTCGTCGTGTTTCGGGGGCGCGAACGGCGGGATGTAGTAGACGTTCGGCTGGGTGTGGAACTCGGGGTGGAGTCGGAGGGCGACGCCGTACTCCTCGACGAGCTTGTAGATGGGCCCCTCCTCGTCGTCGAGGTAGCCGACCATCCGGAGCTGCGGAGGGCACTCGGTCGCGCACGCTGGCGGGTGCGTCTCGTCGTCCGGGCCGTCGCCCTCGATGCGGGGGTAACAGAAGATGCACTTCTCCGAGCGCTTGCGCATGACGTTGTAGTAGACCTTGTTGTACGGACACCCCTCGACGCAGTAGCGGTAGCCGCGACACCGCTCCTGGTCGACGAGGACGATGCCGTCCTCCTCGCGCTTGTA
>JBDGSQ010000084.1:0-9273 GCA_042217455.1 Haloferacaceae archaeon
TCGCGGACGTAGCCGTCGACGACTTCGACGGTCTGGCCGGGGTCGAGTTCCTCGGCCCGGTCTGCCATCTCGTCCCAGAGCGTGACGCGCACGCGCCCCGTCTCGTCGCCGACGACGAAGTTGGCGACCCGGCCCTCCGAGCCGTCGTCGCGGTCGAACGTCCGGACGGTGTCGGTGTCGAGCACCGTCCCCACGAGGTTCACGTCCGAGCGTCCGAGCGACAGATCCTCGACGGTGAGCGTCCCGCCGACGTCGACTTCCACCTCGGCGTCGTCGTCCGGTTCGACCGTGTCGACGTTGACCTCGACGCCGTTGAAGCCGTCCTTCGGGCGACCCTTGATGCGGAGCACCTGCCCGACTTCGAGTTCCTCGGCGACGGCGTCCGCCTTCTCGTCCCAGAACGTGACGCGAATCTGGCCCGTCTCGTCTGCCACCTCGACGTTGACGACGCGGCCGTCCTCCTGGTCGCCGTCGCGCTCGAAGGTGCGGACCTCGCCGACCGAGACCACCTTCGCGAGGAACTTCACCTCGTCCATGCCGGGTTCGACGTCGGCGACGCCGCTCACCTCCTGGTCCTCGAGTTCGTGTGCGATGAGCATCGCCGCCGTCTCCTCGTCCGCGAGGCCCCCCATCTGCTCGACCTTCTCTTTCACCGCCGCCTCGAACTCCTCGAAGGAGACGTCGGTGTCGAGGTCCCCGTAGACGTCCTCGATTACACCCATAGATTCTCTCTAACCTTGCGAGCGACGGCTACATAACCGCCGCGGTTCGGTGAGTGACGCCGGTGCATGGGCGCACCTGCGTCCCGATTACTGATGAACGTTCGGACCGACGAGCGACGGGAACGTTCGGACCGACGAGCGACGGGAGGCGACGACTGGCGACTCCCGTGGCCTCACGCGGGGTCGACCCGCGCGGCCTCGACGCGTCCGAACGCGCCCTCGTGGACGACGAGGACCGTGCCGGGCAGGCCGTTCTCGAACTGCGCGGTGACCTCGTACCCGAGGTCGACGACGGCCTGCGTGCAGGCGGTGTCCTCGTCGGCCTGCCGTTCGGTCGTCACGACGACGGTGAGCAGGTCGTCTGCGGCGTCGTAGCCGACGTCGCCGAGGACGGCGACGCTACACCCGTCGGGCCCGCGCACGCACCCGGTCACGGTCGCGTCGCTCGTGCCGAACGAGACGGTCGCACCACCCGGTTCCGGACACGCCTCCCGGGTCGCGAACGAGTGGTCGACGAGCGTCGGCGTCGAGTCGTCCGGCGCGGTGGTGGTGTCAGGCGTCGTCGACGTCGGCGAATCCGTGGAGGGCGACGCGGGGGAGTCGGCGGGGCCGCCTCCGTCGGAGGCGACGCACCCGGCCGTGAGAGAGAGGAGGCCGGCCGCGGTGGAGAGCAGTGTCCGTCGGTCCATGGCCCACCGTACGACCGCTCGACTCAAAGCCGTTCTGTAGGGTCAAAGCGCCCCTTGTGCTACCGGGTGTTCCACCGTCGCCGTATCGTAATCGTCTTAAGTTGGTGCCGTGTATCAGAGGATGAGTCCTGATAGGGTAGTGGACTATCCTCCTGGCTTGCGGAGCCAGGGACCGGAGTTCAAATCTCCGTCAGGACGCTCACTTCGTTCGCGACCTGACGTGCCTCACGCTCGCGACGCTCGCGTGAGACTCCGTCAGGACGTTTCTCTTCAGCACTACGCCGCGAGCGAAGCGAGCGGTCGTGCTGAAGGAAACGACGCGGAGATTTGAGCAGACCGGACGCCAGTCCGGGCGGGTTCAGCTCTCCCCGCACTCGCGACGCTCGCGTGAGACTCCGTCGGGACGTTCCTCTTCGGCACCACAGGGGGAGCGCACGCGAGGTTCCTCCGCGGGAACTCCGTCGGCCACCAGCGTCACGCGGAGAGGCGCTGTGTCAGTCCGTCCGTCAGATTCGTCGCCGAGTGGAAGTCCGACACCTCCTCGAAGTTCAGGAACGTCACGCGGTCGCGGATGGGTTCGAATCCGGTCTGACCGAGTCGCTTCTCGAACTGCCCTCGCCGCGAGTCGGCCGCGGCGACGACGAAGTTCGCGTGGTAGTCCTGCAGATCCAGAAATTTGTGCAGGGAGTTCTGAAAGTCCGTGGAGAACTCCACCTCGATGAGACTGTCGGGCATGCGGCGCTCGTTGAACCAGACGACGTCCACCGTCTCCGCACGCCGCACCAGACCGTCGTAGCCGAACTGGGGAATCGCCTCCAGACTGCTGACGTCACCGAGCGTCCGGTCGAGGAAGTCGCGGTTCCTGTCCTGCGCCGGGACCCACGTGTCCGCCCGCCGCGCGTTCCCGATTTCGGTCAGGAGCCCCTGGAAGTACCAGTGGCTGTAGCGCTCCCGTTCGGTGTCTGCGTTCGAGTCGGCGTACACGCTCTCCGGCAGGTCCTCGCGGCAGTCGTTCAGCGCCCAGAGTCCCGGGCGGACTCTGAAGAACCGCTCCCGGTTCTGGACGATGCGGCGGACGCTGGCGTTCGGCGTCTTCGTCCCCCACTCGCTCCCCTCGACGTGCGGCGCGCGTTCGTACAGGTGCTTCAGCGTCGCGTACCCCCCGTTCGCCCGCATCACCTCCTCGACGGCCTCGTACTGGTACATGCAGAGAGACACCGGGCCGACATCGGATCAACGTTGCCGTGGTCGAGTGCGACGTTCGGCGGTCCGCGACACCGTTAACCGCGCCCGGACGAAGTCTCAATCGAGGAGCGACGAATGGACGACGCCATCCGCGCCGGCATCGCGGTCTACAACGCCGGACTGTACCACGCGGCCCACGACGCGTGGGAGGACCGCTGGCTCGGCCTCGAGTCCGGGACGACCGACGAGCGGTTCCTCCACGGACTCATCCAGTTCACGGCCGCGGTCTATCACGCCCGCAACCGCAACTGGAGCGGCGCGACCGGACTGGCGGCGAGCGCGGTGGAGTATCTCGCCGACCTGTCCGCCGACTACCGCGGCGTCGCCGTCGCCGACGTCCGGGCGTACCTCCGCGAACTGGCGACCGACCCCGAGGTCACGGAACGCCGCCGACCGCCGGCGCTCACCTACGACGGCCGGAGGCTCTCGCTCGGCGACCTCAACTTCGGTGCGGCGGCCGTCGCCGCACCCGTCCTCGCGGAGGAACTCGACCGGTACGACGAGGGCGTCGTCGCCGACGGCGTCGCCTACGCGCGCGAGGAACTCGACGGGAGCCAGTCGCAGTTCATCGCGCTCGTGATGGACTTCGTGAGCGACGCCGACCGGCGCGACCTCGTCTACCAGCGGCTCGGCGCGCACGTCGACCGGCGGCGACAGCGAGAGCGAGACGTCGAGAACCTCTTCGAGTGACTCCGGGCTGTGTGACGACGGGGCTGCGAGGGAGAGGCCGGGAGCGCCTCAGCGCTCGTCTGGGTTCGGTTCGGGTTCGGCGTGCGGTTCGGGCGTCCCGTCGAAGTCGTAGTCGGCGGAGTTGTCCTGCGGGTCGTAGCCGAGCGCCTCGCGGGCGCGCTCGATGGAGTAGTACTTCCGGTCGTTGTCGCTGATGCCGTAGACGATCTCGTACTCGTAGTCGGCCTGCAGACACCTGTCGAACAGGTGCGCGCAGTCGCGCCACGAGAGCCACATCGCCTGTCCGCGCTCGTAGTTCCGCGGCGGGTGCCCGCGGGTGAGGTTCCCGAGCCGGACGTTGACCACCTTCAGGCCGGTCCCGTCGTGGTAGTACCGGCCGAGCGCTTCGCCCGTCACCTTGCTCACGCCGTAGAGGTTACTCGGCCGAGGGAGTTCGGTGCCGTCGAGTCTGAAGTCGTCGCCGGGGCGGTAGATGTCGGGCGTGCGTCCGTCCGTCTCGTAGTAACCGACGGCGTGGTTCGAGGACGCGAACGCGAACTTCTCGACGCCCTCGTCGACTGCGGCCTCCATGACCGTCTGCGTGCCGTCGATGTTGTTCCGGAGGACGCTGTCCCACGGCGCCTCGGGGCGGGGGTCGCCGGCGAGGTGGACCACCGCGTCGACGCCCTCCATCGCCTCGCGGACGGCGTCGTCGTCCGTGACGTCCGCGACGAGCACGTCGTCCCCGGAGATGGCGTCCGGGACGCGGTCGCTCGGCAGCGGTTCGCGGTCGAGGAGTCGCCAGTCGTACTCGTCGGCCAGGTCGTTCAGAATCGCCTGGCCGACGCGCCCGCCAGCCCCAGTCAGGAGAACCGGGTCGTCCATTCGGGTACACATGAGCGAACGGGGGCTAAGTAAGGACCGGTTCGCCCCGACTGTCCGGTCGGAACGACGGCGACAGACCTTAACGCCTGCCCGGAGTCGGTCGACCCATGCCAACCGACGCCCAGCGGGCGTGCTTCGAGGCCGGCATCAAGTTCGGGTCGCTCTACCACCAGTTCGCCGGGACGCCGGTCAGCCCCGGGAGCGCCCGGAGTCTGGAGACGGCGATGGCCGAGGCGATAGAGAACCAGCCCTACTGCGAGGCCGTCGAGGTGTCGATCCTCGACGACCGAATCGAGGAGGCGATCGACCACGAACACGACTACGCGGAGCTGACCGGCCGGTTCATGGACGTCGAGATGCGCGTCCGGTACGAGGGCGTCGCCGTGCGGACGCGCATGGAGATGGAGGACGGCTACCCGCTGATGAAACTCGTCTCGGTCGCGGAGTGACCGTTTCGGTTCCCTCCGGCCAAACGACCGTTCGAGCCCCGAGCGCGAGCGATTTCACTTCCACTTTCGGGCGTGTTTTTAAACCGAACGAGAGCGAAGCGGGAGGTATGAGTCAGACGACCCTGGGAGACGAAGACCTCTTCGGCGAGGCCGCAGCGGAGGTCCGAAGCGACGTCGAAGCACACCTCGAGGGAGCGCGCGCGGAACTCCCCGACGCCGACGCCGTCTGGGAGACCGACGCCGACAACGTCCTCGGCGTGCTCAACGGACTCCGCTCCGCGCTCGACGTCGGCGAGGCCGAGGAACGCCTCAGACAGGCCAAGAAGTGGTACACGATGGGCGAACGCGCCGACGCCTTCGAGGACGCCGACGACCTCGCGGCCGACATCGAGGCCGTCGAGGAGCTCGTCGAGCGCATCGCGGAGGCGCGCGAGCAGGTCGGCGAACTGACGAGCACGATGCCGGAACTCCGGTCGCAGCTACAGGAAGCGCAGGAAGCCGCGGCGGCCGAAGACGACGAAGACGAAGCCGAAGACGACGACTAGTCGCGACGGGCGGGCGGCGACAGGTCACGGTCGGCGACGGCCTCGACCAGCGTCGCGAGCGCCGCCCCCGCGCGCTCCCGCAGTTCTTCGCCGAGCGCCTCGTCCCCCTCGCTCGGGTCGCCGACGACGCCGTTCTCCGTGAACGCCGCCGGGTCGTGCGCGAGATTCACCCCGGAAGTCCACTCCCCCCAGCGGTCGCTCGCGCCCTCGCAGGCCTCGGCGATGCGGTCCTCGCGGACGAGACCGGGGTGGGTCGCCCGGAGGAGCGCCGTCTCGAGCGGCCCCCCGTGGCCCATCTCCGAGGAGTGCTCGCCCACGGCCTCGAACCACGTGAACGGGACCGCGTAGGCGACGCCGTCGCGCGACACCTCGGCGGTCACCTCGTGCAGGGCGTCGACGTTGCCGCCGTGACCGTTGACGACGACGACGCGCGCGATTCCGTGGTGTGCGAGACTCGCTATCGTCTCGCGGACGTACGCGCGGAACGTGTCCGGGGAGACCCAGAGCGTTCCGGGGAAGTGGCGGTGCTCGCGCGAGAGGCCGACAGAGACTGTCGGCGCGACGACGACCTCGCGGTCCGAGGCGTCCGCGCCGGCCGCCGCGACGGTGGCGGCGTGGAGCGCGTCGGTCCCCATCGGCGCGTGGGGGCCGTGCTGTTCGGTGCTGCCGACCGGGAGCAGGGCGACCTCCGGGTCGGCGTCCCGGACGTCGGTCCACGTGGCTTCCGAGAGATACATGCCGGCGTCTCGTCTGCGACGGACCTAAGCGTGGTGGCTGACCGCAGCGGGGCGGTTCCGGGCGGACCGTCGCGCCCGGCGGTCAGGCCGCGTCGCCGGTGGTGCGCGCCTGCCGACGACTCGCGCGCTCGATGAACTCCTGGGGGAGTTCGTCTATCTCGCCCGCCTGCACGCCCCAGAGGTGGGCGTACAGGCCGTCGTTCTCGAGCAGGTCCTCGTGGGTTCCGCGCTCGACGATCCGGCCGTCCTCGAGGACGACGATTTTGTCCGCGTCCTTGATCGTCGAGAGGCGGTGGGCGATGGCGAACGTCGTGCGGTCCTCGGTCAGGCGGTCGATGGAGCGCTGGATGAGCATCTCCGTCTCGGTGTCGACGTCGCTGGTCGCCTCGTCGAGGATGAGAATCTCGGGGTCTTTCAGGATTGCGCGCGCGATGGAGATTCGCTGGCGCTGGCCGCCCGAGAGTTTGACCCCGCGCTCGCCGACCATCGTGTCGTAGCCGTCGGGGAGGTTCTGGATGAAGTCGTGGGCCTCTGCGGCCTTCGCGGCCGCGACGATCTCCTCGTCCGTAGCGTCGAACGACCCGTAGGCGATGTTGTCGCGGACCGTCCCGTAGAACATGAAGGTGTCCTGACTGACGTAGCCGATGGCCCGCCGGAGGCTCGGAATCGTCACGTTCCGGAGGTCCTGTCCGTCGATGCGAATCGCCCCCTCGTCGACGTCGTACATCCGCAAGAGGAGTTTGAGGACGGTGGACTTGCCCGCGCCGGTCGGGCCGACCAGCGCGAGCGTCTCGCCGCCGTCCACCGCGAAGGAGACGTCGTCGATGATGGTCTCGCCGTCGTCGTAGCCGAAGCCGACGTGGTCGTACTCGACTGCGCCGTCGGTCACCGTCAGTTCGCCCGCGTCGGGGTCCTCGACGATGCGGCTCGGTTCGTCCATCAGCCCGAAGATGCGGGCCGAGGAGGCCCGGGCCCGCTGGTACATGTTGATGATGGAGCCGAACTGCGCCATCGGCCAGATGAACCGCTGGGTGTAGAGGATGAACGCGACGAACTCGCCGGTGGTGAGTTCGCCGGTGAACGGGCCGGGTGCCGTCCCGTTCAGCACCCACAGGCCGCCGACGAGGAAGGTGGCGACGAAGCCGACGCCGGAGATGACCCGGAGCGCCGGGAAGAACTTGATGCGGGTGGTGATGGCACCCCAGTTGGCGTCGAAGTACTCCATCGAGACGTCGTCGACGCGGTCTGACTCGTAGCCCTCGGTGTTGTAGGTCTTGATGACCTGGATGCCGCCGAGGTTGTTCTCGAGGCGGGAGTTCATCTGCCCGACGCTCGACCGGACGTCGGCGTACTTCGGCTGGATGGCCTGGACGAACTTGTAGGTGAAGTAGGCGATGAGCGGCACGGGGAGCAGGGCGACGAGCGCGAGCTGCGGGTTCATCCAGACGAGGATGGCGGCGATGCCGACGACCATGACCGCGAGTCGGAACGCCGAGTTCATCCCGTCGTTGAGGAACCGCTCGAGTCGGTTCACGTCGTTCGAGAGGATGGACATCATCTCGCCGGTCTGCTTGTCGGCGAAGAAGTCCATGTTCAGCCGCTGCATCTTGTCGTAGGTGTCTGTCCGGACCGCGTGCTGGATGTTCTGGGCGAAGGAGTTCCAGCCCCAGTTTCGCGTCCAGTGGAAGGCGGCCCCGCCGAAGAACGCCAGCGCGATGACGGTCACCGAGAACCAGAACTGCGCCGTGGGAGTCTGGGGGACGACCGACTGCGGGACGAGCGGCAGTCGGTACGGGGTGTCGGGCTCGGAGCGAAAGACGGCGTCGATGGCTGTCGCGAGGACGAGCGGAGGGAGGAGGTCGAGGACGCGGGCGACGACGCTCGCGAGGAGACCGACGGTGAACTGCGTGGCGTTCTCCCGGCCGTACCGGCCGAACAGCCGCCGCATCGGGTTGTCTGCGTTCTCCCGTTGTTCCTCGAACGGGTCGTCGTCGTCTGCTGCAGAGAATCCCATTACCGATGACTGCACGGGAGGGCCGGTGAAAAGCGTTACCTACGAATCGAAATACTGCCCGCGAACGACCCCGACGACGGCGTGGACTCGGGGGGCCAGGCGTCTCAATCGAGGGCGAGCGGCGTCGCCGGGAACAGCGGGCGTCGACTGCAGAGGCCACAGGCGTCACAGCCGAGGGACCGCAGGCCACTACAGGTTCCGGGCCTCCACCTCGGGGTCGACGCCGGCCTCGTCGAGGTCCGCCCTGATTCGCTCCCGGAGGGGGGCGGGGACCGTGTCGCGCCCCACCGGGACGGCCGTCTCGCCGTCCCCTTTCACTCGCCAGTACAGCACGCAGTCGCTCGGTTCGTAGTACTCGACGCTGTACCGGTCGTCGGCGCCGCGGTAGTGAACGCGCGCGGCGTACCCTTCGGCCCGCCAGCCCTCGAGGTCGGCGAGCGCGTCGACGTTGTCGCCCATGCGGCGTGAAGGTCGTCCCGGCCCGTGGGGCTTTCGGTCACACGTCGTCGGGGATGCTGACGCAGTCGCCCACCTCGACGCCGGTCTCGTTTGCGAACCCCGCGGGGACTTCGAGGACGTACTTGGCCCGGCCGCGGTACCGCACGAGGTCCTCGGAGGGGGTGTCCTCGGGCACGGGCGCGTGGTGGATCGTCGTCACCGTGCCGTTGGCGTCGACGAACAGCATGTCCAGCGGGAAGTCCATCCGGCGCATCACGTAGGTGTGGGTCGCCTCGTTCGGGTGGACGAACAGCATCCCCTCGCGGCGGCCGAGCGACTCGGTGTCCGAGAGGCCGGTGTACCGCTTCTGGTAGGTGTCGGCGACGCGGACGCGGACGGTGGCGAGCGCGGTTCCGTTCTCGTCGGCGACGGTGACGGACGTCCACTGGTAGTCGCCGTCGGAACCGAGGCCGGCTGTCGGCGGGTACCCGACGCCGACGGCGACGAGGAGGACCCCCGCGAGCGCGAGCGCGGAGACGGCGGCGACGAGTGGAACGCGGGACCGCATAGGCGAATGGACGGCCGGGAGCGCGGTAAGCGTTCCGCCACGTCGCCGATGCGCGGGCTCGCAGTCGAGTCGGGCGAACTCCCCGACGGCGAATCAGAACCATTATTCCGACGTGGCGACTTCGTTCCGGACAGGGCTCGTGGTCTAGCTGGTCATGACGCGGCCTTTACAAGGCCGAAATCGGTGGTTCGAATCCGCCCGAGCCCACTCAAACCCGTGAGCGACAGCGAACGGTGTTTGATGACCGAGGACGGATTCGAGCCCACTGCTGACGACACCACACGACGAACAGAGCGACGTCGCCGCCGAATC
>JBDGSQ010000061.1:0-9136 GCA_042217455.1 Haloferacaceae archaeon
CGTCGCCTCCGCCCGCACGAGTGATGGTTCGAACGAGTTCAGTTGTTCATCTGTGCCCGGGGTGCGTGACATGCAGTTGCCTACACGAGAGAGTTCACCATAAACGCACCCCTCGTCTCAGAATCTGAGAATTGGACGCCGTCTAGTCCTTTCGCTTGACGACGTCGCCGAGGGTCGTCGTCGTCCCGGTTTCGCTCGACCACTCCGTATCCTCCACGTCCTCGCCCTCGACGAGGGAGATGTCGAGTTTCCGTTCGAGCTTCTTCCGGACAGCGTCGCTCGGGAGGATGTCGCCGCGTTCGAGCTTCCTGATGAGGCTCGTCTTCTCGTTGAGTTCGTCTGCGAGGTCCTCCTGGCTGAGTCCGCGCTGTTCACGTGCCTGTCGAATCGTCTTGTCGTAGTCGGCGGCGAGCTCGTCCATGTCGTCGAACATGTCGCGCCGGCGGGAGCGCGAGGACCCACCCGAACTCGAGTTCGGGCCCGAGTTGGAGCTCTTTCCGGACGAAGAGGACGTCGAGTACTTCGTCGAGGTCGAGCTAGAGTCCCGCGTGCGCACCTCGGTCCCGAACTCCTTGCAGTCGTCACAGAGCTGCAGTTCGGCACCTTCGACCTTGGTGGTGGTGAGCGACGCGCGCTCGGCGCCGCACATCTCACACTGCGGCATGACGTAGGTTAGTCGACCCCCGCGTATAAAGCATGCGCCGCGGCACGCGGATGCCACGGCGAGGACGAGGCGTCGCGCGGGAGAGGTGCGGTGGGTCGGGAGCGGTCGAACCGTCCGGGAACGGTCGAGCCGTTCGGGAACAGCCGACTCGTTCGGGAGCGGTCGAGCCGTTCGGGAACGGTCGAGCCGTTCAGGAGATGTCGGACCACGCGCCCCAGAACCGCTGGAGCGCGGTGAGGTGGCCGACGACGGCGAAGAACGCGAGCAGCCAGCCGGCCGGTCGGAGACCCGCCACCGGTCCGGTGACGGCGGCGGCGACGACGCCCGTGAGTCCCACGAGCGCCAGTCTGTCCGCGCGCCCGACGAGGCCGCCGTACTCGCGTCCGAGCCCCACGGCCTGAATCTGCGTCCCGAGGTACGAGGTCATCAGCACGCCCGTCACCGCGGCGAGGCCCAGCGCGTACTGCTCGATTCCGGCGGCGAGCCCCGCGATGACGACGATGTCGGCGTACCGGTCGAGCACGTGGTCGAGCAGGTCGCCGGCCTTCGACTCGACGCCCTGCGTCCGCGCGAGCGCCCCGTCGAGCAGGTCGAGCCACCCGTTGACGAAGACGAACGCGGCTCCGGCGAGGTACGCCGCTGGCGTCCCGAGGTAGAACGCGACCCCCGCCGCGGCGGCGAATCCGAAGGCGATGACGCTGACGCCGTTGGGCGTGAGGCCGATGCGGTCCGCTCCGACGACGAACGGTTCGAGCAGGCGATTCGCCACCGGTCGGAGCTGGTCGAGCGTCATAGGTAGTCGGTGAAGTCGACGGTGCCCGCGCTCGGCTCGCGTTCGCCGCGGGCGACCGCCCGTATCTCGTCTGCGACCGCCTCGGGCGACAGGTCGGTCGTGTCGATCTCGTAGACCGCCTCGCGGCCGTGCCGCTCGACCGCCTCCGAGAGGACGACGTCGAGCGCCTCGCTCTCCGCGTTCTCGGCCGCCTTCCGCTCGGGTTCGCCCCGGTCGAGCAGCCGGTCGCGCAGGACCTCCGGCCGACACCGGAGGACGACGACGCGGTCAGCGTCGAGGTAGTGCGACAGGTGGGACTCGACGACGCCCTCCCAGTCGCCGAGGTGTTCCGCGACGGCGTCGAGGTCCGCGACCAGCGAGTCGCGCGCCTCGTCGCGCTCGGTCCACAGCCCCTCTTCGCGTATCAGCTCGTTGAGGTGGACCACCTCGTACTCGCTCTCGAGCATCTCGGTGGCGCTCGATTTCCCCGTGCCGGGCGTGCCGGTGACCGCGAGTCGCACCGTCACTCCCCCCCGAGAATCCGGTTCAGCGTCTCGACCGCCTGGCGGGTCTCCGCGTCCGTCCCGCAGGAGATGCGGACGCAGGACGGCAGGCCGAAACTGGTGCAGTCGCGGACGATGACGCCCTCGGCCTGACTCGCCTCGGCGACGGCGCTCGCGTCGCCGACGTCGGCGAGGACGAAGTTCGCGCCGCTCTCCCACGTCGTGGCGTCGAGTTCCTCGCGCAGGTACCGCCGGGACTCGCGGGCGCCCGCCACGGTCCGCTCGACGTGTTCGTCGTCGTCGAGGGCGGCCAGCGCGGCCCGGCAGGCGATCTCGCTCGCGGCGAAGGGCGTGTTCACTCGCGCGTACGCGTCGCCCCACGCCCCGGGGACGAGGCCGTAGCCGATGCGGACGCCCGCGAGCCCGTACGCCTTCGAGAACGTCCGGGCGACGGCGACGTTGTCGTACCGGTCGAGGAGCGACGCGGCGCTCGGGACAGCGGCGAACTCGCCGTAGGCCTCGTCGACGACCACGAGCGTCTCCTCGTCGACTCGGTCTGCGAGCGCGCGTACCTCTCCGAGCGGCATCGTCGCGCCGGTGGGGTTGTGCGGGGAGGTGACGTAGACGATGCGCTCGCCGTCGTAGCCGTCGAGGACGACGTCCGCGGTCAGCGCGAAGTCGTCGTCGCCGGACAGTTCGTACGTGTTCGCGTCGCCGTGGTGGTACCGGGCGCTCATGCCGTAGTAGGAGAAGCCGGGTGCGGGCACCAGCACCTCGTCGCCGGGTTCGAGCATCGCGCGCGAGAGGTAGTCGATGAAGCCGTCCGCGCCGGCGGTCACCCACACCTGCGACTCGGCGACCTCCCACTTCGCAGCCAGTTTCGCCGTCAGGTCGGCGTGGACCGCCGTGGGGTAGCGGTGGACGTTCGGGGCCGCTCCCTCGATGGCCTCCACGGCCAGCCGGCTCGGGCCGTACGGATTCTCGTTCGAGGAGAGCTTCACGAGGTCGTCCGGGGCGAGTCCGAGCTCCCGGGCGACCTCCTCTGTGCCGCGGCCGGGAACGTACTCCGAGAGCGCTGAGAGGTCCCGTGGTTCCATGGTTGCAGTACGCGGGTGACGGCTCTTAAGGGTGCTCCAACGCGACGAGAGCCGTTCCCGTCCCGCGTGCGCGTCGGGAGGGCGGTCACGGCGTCCGGAGCGACTCGGCCCGTCGCCGCACTCGCTCGACCGCCCGCGGGTTGCCCTCGACGGTGAGCGAGACCGTCTCCGCGCCGTAGGTCTCCCCCGTGACCCCGACGTGGTCGTAGGCCCACGAGACGAGCGACATCGTCTCGCCGCCGTTCGGGAGCGTGAGCGTGGCCCGCTCGGTCGGGAGCGCGTCGAGCAGGCGTCGCCGGACGGCGCCGAGTCCCGTCCCCTCGACGACGCTCGCCGCGACCGGTTCGGTCCCGTCCAGTGCCTCGGCGACCGCCTCCCGCCGGGCGTCGAGGGCCGCGGCCTCGAGCAGGTCGACCTTGTTCAGCACGGGGACGACGGGAGCGTCCGTCTCCACGGTCGACGCGGAGACGCGGGTCTTCCGGCGGACGTCCGCCACCGGGTCGCTCGCGTCGACGACGAGCACCACCGCGTCGGCCGACGCCACCGAGTCGAGGGTCGTCCGGAAGGGCCGGACGAGTTCGTGGGGGACGCCGTCGACGAGACCGACGGTGTCGGTCACCAGGAGCCGACGCCCGCCGACGGTGGCCCGGCGGGTCGTCGTCTCCAGCGTCTCGAACAGCCGGTTCCGGACGGAAGCGACGTCCGCGAGGTCGTCACCGTCGTCGCGGGGTCCCGTGCCAGCGCTGGACTCGGAATCGCCTCCACGCGCACCGCCGCTGTCCCCGTCGCGGACGGCCGCGACGTCGAGGTCGTCGGCCAGTCGGTGCAGCAGGGTCGACTTCCCGGCGTTCGTGTAGCCCGCGACGCTCACGAGGTCGAAGCCCTCCTCGCGGCGTCGCTCGCGGCGCTCGGTCTCCCGGTCTTCGACGGCCGCCAGTTTCCGGGACAGCTCGTCGATGCGGCGCTTCACGTCCTCGACGGACTTGCCGTCCTCGTCGTGGGCGGCCGTCTCGCCGTCGAGTTCCCGCCGACGGGCCTCCTCGATTCGGGGGCGCTCGTACCGCAGTCGCGCCCGCTCGACCTGCAGTTTCGCGGTGCGCGTGCCGGCCTGTTCGGCGAAGATGTCGAGGACGAGGCGGCGGCGGTCGAGGACGGCGACGCCGCCGGGACAGCGTTCGGCGAGGGTACACGCCTGCGTCGGCGTGAGGTCGTTGTCGAAGACGACGGCGTCGACGCCGAGTTCCGCGGCCCGGGCCGCCAGTTCGTCGGCCTTCCCGCGGCCGAACTGGAAGGCGGGGTCCTCGGGTCGCGTCTGCGTGAGCGTCGCCGTCACCTCGTACCCGGCGGCCTCGGCGAGTGCGCGCGCCTCTGCGGTCGCTGGCTGTTCGTCTGTCGCTCGTGCGGCTACGATCGCTGTCTGGTGTTGCATTCGGTCGATGGAGTCGCGGCGGTCGGTCTGGGCGCGGTGCGAGACGTCGCGTCGGAACCGGCGTCCGGTCCCGCTCAGAAGAGTCTGGTCTCCATCGGCCTCGCCCGGAGCATCGACGAGGACGTCAAAGAGTGTTTCCCCGGTGTGCGAACGACCCGCGTGGGACGTTAGGGCCCGCGAATCGAGCGACTCGACGTCAGCGAGTCGACTCCAGCGTGTCGGCGTCAGCGGGCCGACGCCAGCGACCCGACCTCAGCGGGCCGACGCCAGCGTATCGGCGATCCGGAGCGACGCCAGCGTATCGGCGATCCGGAGCGACGCCAGCGTATCAGCGATCCGAAGCGACGTCAGCGCGTCGGCGTCAGAGGACCGATGCCAGCGCGTCGGCGACCCGGAGCGACAGCGCGGCGATGGTGAGCGTCGGGTTCATCGCGCCGCCGGTCGGGAAGACGCTGCTGCCGGCGATCCAGAGGTTCGCAACGTCGTGAGTCCGGCAGTGCGCGTCGACGACGCTCGATTCGGGGTCGTCACCCATCCGCGTGGTGCCCATGTGGTGGAATGCGGGACCGGCGCTCTCCGGGCCGACGGTCCACTCGGGGTCGACGCCGAGTTCGCCGAGGATGCGCCGTTGAATCTCGTTGGCCCGCCGGACGGCCGTCTTCGTCCGGTCGTCTAACGACCAGTGGACGTCGGGCACGGGGTTTCCGTGGTCGTCGGTCCGGGAGGGGTCGAGGCCGACGTAGCGCTCCTCGCTCGGGAGTTGCTCGACCAGCGCTCCGACGGCGAGGTGGGTGCCGTAGGACTCGCGCAGTCGCGCCAGCAGGTCGTCGCCCCACGTCTCGGCCCGGACCGCCTCGACGACGGGCGACGGGCCGGCGTAGTTGAGGAACTCCAGTTTCAGCCCCTCTACCGGCTCGTCGTCGTCGTAGAACTGGTGTGACTCGCTGGTGTTGAAGCCGACGTGGTTCTGTCGGGTCGGGGCGTCGTACCGGCCGCCGACGCCGGCGAACAGGTGGTCGAAGAAGTACCGACCGACGAGACCCGAGGCGTTGGCGAGGCCGTCCGGGTGCGCGGTCGATTCGGAGAGCAGGAGCAGGCGGGGCGTCTCGACCCCCCCGGCGGCGACGACGAACTGGCGGGCCTCCTGTCTGTACTCGGTCCCGTCGGGGGTCGCGTACCGGGCGGCCACGACTCGCCTCCCGGCGTCGTCGTGTTCGAGTCGCTGGACCGGGGCGCGGTCTATCACCCGTGTGCCGGCCGCGACGGCCTCCTCTACGTGACGCTCTGCGGTGTACTTCGCCCCGGAGGGACAGACCGGCTTGCAGGTGCCGAAGCCGACGCAGGCCGAGGCCCCGTCGTAGGGTTCGGAGTTGCGGGCGTTCGGCACCGAGTGCATGTCGACGCCCAGTTCCTCGCAGGCCTCCGCGAAGATGGAGTCCGAGTGCGAGGGCGGGAACGGCGCGAGCGGGAACGGCTCCTCGCGGGGCGGTGCGTAGGGGTTGTCTGCTGCGCCGGCGACGCCGAGTTCCCGCTCGGCCTCGGCGTAGTAGGGTCGGAGGTCGGCGTAGTCGATGGGCCAGTCCGCGCCGACGCCGTACCGGGTGTCCATCTCGAAGTCCCGTTCGTGCAACCGCATCACCATCCCCTGCCAGTGGAGGGTCGACCCGCCCACGCCCTTCACCCGCGCCGCGTTCAGCGGGTACTGACGCCCTCCGGAACTGGTGTAGGCGTCTCGCTCGCCGCCCATCTCCCAGACCGACCCGCCGGGTCTGAGGGCGGTCTCCATGCGCTCGCGGCGGTCGCCGTCGAACCGCGGGCCGGCCTCCAGCACGACGACGTCCTCGCCGGCGGCGGCGAGGCGGTGTGCGACGAGCGCGCCGGCGGGCCCCGCGCCGACGACGCAGACGTCCGCCCGCGGCGAGGGCGTGCGGTCGGGTTCCTCAGCCGTCATCGTCGTCACCCGGCGGGGCCGCTCGCTCCTCTTCGTCACCCGGCGGGGCCGCTCGCTCCTCGTCGTCACCCGGCGGGGCCGCCCGCCGGTAGCTCTCGGTTCCGCCGGGGTAGCCGACCGGGTTCTCGATGCCGACGAGCCGCCCGCCGGTCGGCGAGGCGTAGAAGGCAAAGAGGAGTTCGTTCACCACGTACCGCCGGATTCGCTCCGACAGCGGACCGTCGGCGTCCGGCTCAGCCGTCTCGACGCCGAGCGACCGGAGGAGGTCGTCGCGGGCCTCCGGGTCGAGGTCGGCGAATGCCGCCCCTTCCCAGTCGCGGGCGGTCGCGTCGAGCTGCGCCGCGGCCTCCGCGACCCCGTCCCGGTAGGAGTCGCGGTCCCGGACCCGACCGAGCACGTACGTCTCGACGAACGGCCGGACGCCCTCGACGTCCGAGGGGTAGAGCACCTCGGCGGCCGCAGACAGCGTCCGGAGGAGAGCCTCGTGGTCGCCCTCGCCGTCTGTACCGTTCCACCCGCTACCGCCGTCTGCGCCACCCCGGCCTCCCCCGCCGTCGTCTGCCCGCGGCGGTCGCACGTCGAGGGCCGTGCCGCCGGCGACGGCGACGCCTCCGACTGCGAGTGCGACGACCGCGTCCCGACGGGTCAGTTCCATCGGCGACGGATTAGGGTGGCCTAAACTTATGCGTGACGCATCCGCGGTGCTTCGGGGGGCCGGCCGGAGCGCGGGCAGCGATGCTCAGAGGCGGGAGGTCGTTGGGGACTGAACGGCGCTCCGCGGAGGGAGGTAGATGGGGACTGAACGGCGCTCCGGGAGCAGACCGGATGCGGAAGAGCGGCGTCTCGAAACCGCAGGTCGGGTCTCAGGGGATGTGGACCGAGTGTTCGAGGGTGCCGACGCCCTCGACTTCCACCTCGACGGTGTCGCCGTCCGAGAGTGGTCCGACGCCCTCGGGCGTCCCGGTGGCGACGACGTCGCCCTCCTCGAGGGTCATGTACGTCGTTATCTCCTCGATGAGCGTCGGGACGTCGAACACCATCATGTCGCGGGTGGCGTCCTGCTTCGTCTCGCCGTTCACCCGGAGGGTCACCCGGGCGTCCTCGGGGACGTGTTCGGGGTCGGCGACGACGGGGCCGAGCGGGGCCGACCCGTCGAAGGCCTTGCCGCGGACCCAGTTCTGCTCCTTGCGCTGGTCGTCGCGGTTCGAGACGTCGTTCATGCATGTGAAGCCGGCGACGACGTCCATCGCGTCCTCGGCGGCGACGTTCTTGCACTGCTCGCCGATGACGACGGCGAGCTCGGCCTCCCAGTCGAGCTGCGCTTTCCCCTCGGGGAGCGTGACGGTGTCGCCGTGGCCCGCGAGCGCGTTCGGGCCCTTCAGGAAGAGCATCGGACGGTCCGGGACGTCGGCGTCGTGCTCTGCCGCGTGTTCGACGTAGTTGCGACCGATGCAGACTATCTTCGAGGGTTCGACCGGGGGGAGGACGTCGACGTCGGCTACGTCGTAGGTCTGGCCGGCGAAGGAGACTTCGTCCCCGTGCCACTCGCCGCGGCGGACCGCGCCCGCCGGGTCTCGGAATCTGACGTGGTGCATACCGTGCGGTGCCGCCGGGAGCGCTTAGTTCTTTGTGAGACGGTCACGCTCTCCGCGACGCGGTCCGGAGTCGGCGAGGCGCGGCGGCGGGTCAGGTCGGCGACGTCGCCGCCGCGCGCCGGACGGTTCGACCTCTCCGCGCAGGGTAAACTTCACGTGCGCGTCAGTTGTACTTCGGGACGAACCATGGAACTCACCTGGCACGGACACTCGACGTGGCACGTCGTCGTCGACGACACCGAGTTCGTCATCGACCCCTTCTTCGACAACCCGTTCACCGACACCGACCCCGAGGAACTCGACCCGGACTACGTCCTCGTCACGCACGGGCACGCAGACCACATCGCGGACGCGGACCGGTTCCGCGCCGCCCACTTCGTCGGGACGCCCGAGGTGACCGGCTACCTCACGGACGAGTACGGCATCGATGACAGCACCGGGATGAACCTCGGCGGCACCGTCGAACTCGGCGATGCCTTCGTGACGATGGTCCGCGCGGACCACTCCAACGGCCTCGACACGGGGTACGGCGCCTCCGGAGGGATGCCCGCGGGGTACGTGATAAGCGACACGAAGCCCACGCAGGTCGCGGACGAGGAGTCGGCGACGTTCTACCACGCCGGCGACACGTCGCTGATGACCGAGATGCGCGACGTAATCGGCCCGTATCTCGAACCGGACGCCGTCGCGGTCCCGGTCGGTGACCACTACACCATGGGTCCGTGGCAGGCCGCGGTGGCCGTCGACTGGGTCGGCGCGGACCACGCCTTCCCGATGCATTACGACACCTTCCCGGCCATCGAAATCGAAATCGACGACTTCGTCCGGGAGGTCGAGGCCACCGGGTCGACGGCCGAGGTGCACGTCCTCGGCGGCGACGAGACATTCGAACTCTAATCTCGACACCCCGGGGCCGAGTAAGTCGCCCGGACCGCGTCCGCCCCTGACGCGGCGACGGTCGCCCCACCGCCGGCGTCCGCTCGTGGTCGGACTGTCCGTCGGCGGTTCCCGGCGCTCACCGACCCGGGCGAGGCATGCCGATGTGACGTTCGCGAAGTACCCGCAACATCTTCTCGAACGCCCGGACGGTCACCCGCATCGCCGGGAGAAAGGAACAACATTTAG
>JBDGSQ010000142.1:0-9129 GCA_042217455.1 Haloferacaceae archaeon
TCGGACTCATCGCCCTCACCCGGGGGAGTCGTCAGCGGACCGGCGCCTTCACCCGAGGAGTCGTCCGAGGACGGTGGTGTCGACGAGGACGAACACCAGCCCCCCGACGACGAGCGCTGCCTGCCGCCGCGAGAGCCCGCTGACGGCCCGGAGGCCGCCGTACCAGACGTAGCCGCTCCAGAGCGTGCCGGCGATGCCGACGAGTTCCGCCCCGACGTACAGCGGGGTGAGTTGCTTGCCGCGCACGGCCGCGTGGCCGGCCAGCGTGACGCCGAACGCCGAGGGAGCGGCGTCCGGTGAGGAGACGGCGATCGCCACCGTCGCCAGCAACGTGACCGCCGTCGCGCCGACCTGCGGGAGGTACCCCCAGCCGGTCACGACGAGCGTCCGCCGGAGCGACCCGCCGGACGCGAACGGGCGAGCGAGGAGGTGCAGCGCCGCGCCGTGGAGCGCCCACACGAGGAACGGAGCCGCGACGATGCCGAAGACGACGGTGGCAGACAGCCTCGACGTCCGGACCGCGGTGCCGCCGAAGGCGAGGACGAACGGCCCGAAACCCGGCAGCGGGCGCGACGCGAGCAGGCTGAGGTAGGCGGGGAGGAGACTCAGGAGGGAGACGACGGCGAGCGAGAGCACGACGAGAAGCGGCGCGAGCGCGCTCTCGAAGCGGTCCTCGCGCTCGAAGAAGCGGCGCGGACGCGTCAGCACCTCGGCGACGGCGCGTTTCACGGTGGATTCGGTTCGTGCCATCACGTAAATGTTGGTGGACGGACCCGAGTCCTCAGTCCCGCAGCGCCTCCACGGGGCGGTCGTTCGCGGCCTTCCACGCCGGGTACGCGCCGCTCACGGCCGCGGCGCCGACGCCGAAGACCAGACCGAGCGCGACGTACCGGAACGCGCCCGGCGGGAACGCCGTGGGGTCGCCGAGCAGGACGCTGTTCAGCGCCATCCCGAGGCCGACGCTGAGGACGCTCCCGACGACCGCCCCCACGACGCCGAGGAGCATCGCCTCCCCGAGCATCAGTCGGAGGACGTCGAGTCGGTGGTACCCGACGGCCCGGAGGACGCCGATCTCCGCCCGGCGCTCGACGGCGCTCATCAGCATCACGTTGAGGATGCTGACGCCCGCGACCAGCAGGGAGACGCCGCCGACGCCGAGCAGGAACAGCTTCAGCATCGCCATCTGCCGCTCGAACCGGTCGACTGCGGCCGTGAAGTCCCGGACCTCGTAGCGCTCCTTGCGGTGGTTCAGTTCGTCTCTGAGCGCCGCGGCGGTCGGCCCGATCTGGCTGGGACTGTCCTCCTGGACCGCCACCCGGTCGTACCCGCGCTGTTCGAACGCCGACGGCGGGAGAAACAGGGCGTCGTTGGGCTGGCTGACGAGGACGTACAGCTGCTCGCGTTCGAGGACCGCCCGGACCCGGTAGTGCTCGCCGTCGACGGTGACGCTGTCGCCGGCGTGGACGCCGAGGTCCTCGGCCAGTTGCGCGCCGACGAGGGCTCCGGACCGCCACGAGTCCGGGATGTGGCCCTCCCGCGCGTCGAACAGCCGACCGGGGTCGGCGAGTCCCTTGACCTGCGCCCGCGTCGTGTTCCGCAGGTGGCCCACCTGCGCGCCCCGCCGCTTTATCGCGTAGACGTCCGCGTCGCCGGCGGTGCGCGCTATCCGCGTCACCCGCTCCGGCGACAGCGTCTCGAACTGGGCGTCCGGCCCCGGGGCGACGTTCGCGGTGGTGGCGACGTCCATCGACTGCTGGAGCTGGTACTGCTGGAACGCGAGCCCGAACATCCCGAGCGACGAGACGGCGACGACGCCGATGACGATGCCCAGCGTCGCCAGCAGCGAGCGCACCTTCGCCCGCGAGAGGTTGCGGCGCGCGAGCATCACGACCGGGAACCGCCGCACGAGCCAGTCCATCATGGGTCGATGGCCCCGTCGACGAGCCGAACCGTCCGGTCTGCGTACTCGTCGACCACGTCGTCGTGCGTGACGGTCACGACGGCGACGCCGTCGCCGGCGACGTCGCGGAACACCTCGAGGACGCTGTGGCTCGTCCGCATGTCGAGGTTGCCCGTCGGTTCGTCCGCGAGCAGGACCCGCGGCTCGTTCACGAGCGACCGCGCGACGGCGACGCGCTGTTTCTGCCCGCCCGAGAGTTCGTTCGGGTAGTGGTCGAGGCGGTCGCCGAGGCCGACCCGTTCGAGCAGCGCCCGCGCCCGCTCGCTCGTCTCCCGGGGCGACCCGTCGAGCAGGCGGGGGACTTCGACGTTCTCCAGCGCCGTCAGCGTCGGCAGCAGGAAGAACTGCTGGAAGACGAACCCGATGCGGCGCTTGCGGAGCGCGGTGCGCTCCCGGGTCGAACAGTCGGTGACGTCGCGGCCGTCGACCGAGACCCGCCCCCCGGTCGGTGTGTCGAGGAGGCCGAGGACGTTGAGCAGGGTGGACTTCCCGCTCCCGCTCGGACCGACGACCGAGACGAACTCCCCCGGCGCGACCGCGACGTCGACGCCTTCCAGCGCCCGGAGCGTCCGCGACCCCGACTGGTACTCCCTGACGACGTTTTCGGCCTCGATGGCCGCTTCTGTCGGGTGACCATGCTCGGAAGTGCGGGCCACTGTGCCGCCGTCTCGGCGGTCGTGTTCGTCGCCGTCTCCGCGCCCGTCGTCTGCGTTCTCACGCGCCGCCATCGTATCGCCTCCACGCGACGGCGCCGACGAGGAGGACGACGCCCGCCCCGCCGGCGATGGCGAGCGGGAACCGCCCGTCTTTCTCGTCGCGGTGCGTCTCGTCTGCCGTCGGGTCGTAGGTGACGGTCACGGTTCTGTGCTGTCGCACGCCGTCGACGAGGTAGCTCACCCGGAGCGGAATCGTCGCCGTCGAACCGTTGTCGGTCAGCGTCGCCGACACCGCAAAGGAGGTGAAGTCGCTCGCGGCGACCGAGCCGACGAAGTACTCGGACTGCGACTGGGCCGGCCGCGTCCCGTCGCCGGGGGCGACCCGGACCATCGCGCTCTGAGCGTCCGTGGTGCCGACGTTGCTCGCGGTGCCGCTCACCCGTATCGTCTCTCCGTCCCGGCTGACCTGAATCCCGGTGAGGGTCACGTTCCCGGGGTTCTCGGGCGGGGTGAACACCGTCGAGAGCGTGCGGGTGAACGAGCGGTGGGTCCCGTTCGCGGTGGTGTAGTGCACCCGCGCGGTCAGGTTCTTCCGACCGCTGGTGCCGTTCGTCGCGGTGAACTGGAAGGTGGTCTCCACGCCGCTCGCGAGCGACGAGCGCACCCGGTGTTCGTTGGCGACGGTGACGCCGTCGCCGACGAGTTCGAGTTCGACGCCGCGTATCGGGCTGGACTGCCCGTTGGCGAGTGAGACGTTCAGTTGCGTCTCGCTCCCGGGTAGCGTCTTCTCGCTCTGGACGCTCAGCCGGGGGTGACTCTCGTAGACGGTCACGGTCACCGGGTGGACGACGGTGAACGACTCGACCGACGACTGGACGCGGACGTGGACGAACAGGCGGTGCTCGCCGGGCTCGTCGAGGGAGACGTTCGTCGCGGCCGTCACCGTCTCGTCCGGCCGGAGACGCCGGTCGACGTCGGTGCCGTTGAGTTTCTCGCTGTCGCGCGAGCGGCCCTCCCGGACCGTGACTTCGCGGACGACGTACTGCTCTGTGGCGACGGTGGCGCTCTCGAGTCGGGTCGTGAGCGTGACGTTCTCCTCGGGGGTGGGCTGGTCGGGCGAGTGCGTCGTGCTGACCGTGACGAACCCGCCGCTCGCAGCGGCTGGACGGGTGAACGCCACGCCGGCGGTCACCGCGGCGGTGAGAATCAGCACCAACGCGAGCAGCGGCCGGACTCTCACGGCCGGCACCTCCACCGGGAGACTGCCGCACGTGGTCGTTCGAGAGCGTTCCGGGGGTCGCAGGGGGACTGTGGGCGGACCATCGTTCGTTCCTCGTTCGGAGCGTGGCGGCCGTCGTACTTAGACCGGGAACGACGTTTTCTGACCCAGAAGTCGTGCCGACCGCTTTACGCCCGGTCCGGTGTGACCGTGAACTGACACCTGAACCGAAAGACATGTTGGCCACCCCTGTGCACGTATGCTGACCGACAGATGGGCGCGGACACTGCACTCGAAGACGTCGTCTCCCTCCTCGACGACGAGTACGCCCGCGACATCCTCGCCCAGACCAGCATCAAACCGATGTCGGCCGAGGAACTGAGCGAGCGCTGTGACGCCTCGCTCCCCACCGTCTACCGCCGGGTGAACCGGCTGAAAGACCACGACCTCGTGACAGAGCAACAGCAGATGGACCCGGACGGCCACCACTACAAGACGTACGCCGCCCGCCTCGATCGGGTCGTCGTCGAGCTCGACGAGGGCACCTACGAGATGACGGTCGACCGCACCGAACCGGACGTCGCCGACCGCTTCGCCAGCCTCGTGGAGGGTCTGCGATGAGCGGGTCGAGCGCCGCCACCGTTCGCCCGTCCGCGCTCTCCGGGGCGGTCTCTCACCCGTTCGCGGTGCAGACGGCCGTCGGCGGGTCGCCGGCCGGGGTGCTGCTCGCGATGCTCACCACCGCCGTGCTGGTGGTCCTCTCGCTCGTCGTTGCCTACGAGGCGGTGCGGGGCTACCGCGGCAGCGACGACCCGGCGCTGCTGACGCTCGCCGTCGGCATCGTCCTCGTCAGCGCCGGTCCGACGTTCGCCACGCTCGTCCTGACGAACCTCACGGCCACGGCGGGCGACGTCGTGACGCTCGTCCAGCGCGTCGCGGAACTGCTCGGCCTGCTCACCATGCTCTACGCGATGTACTACGACGGGTGACCCATGACAGACGAGAGCCACACACCACGACAGACCGCGAACGCCCGTCCGGAAGGTGTCGAACCGTGACCGGCCCGCTGCTCGCGCTCGGCCAGTCGCTCCCCGCGGCCCTCGCGGACGCCGTCGGCTTCGTCACGGCGCTGCTGGCCGTCTTCGTCGCCTACCAGGGCTACCGCGGCTACCGCCGCAACGACAGCGCTCCGGTGTTCTACCTGTCGCTCGGCGTCCTGCTGCTGACGGCGCTCCCGTTTTTCGCGTCCGAGGCCCTCGGGTCCGTCGCCGGCGTCTCGGACGCGCAGGTCATCCTGCTCATCCAGCTGCTGAACGTCGCCGGTCTCGTCGCCGTCCTCTACGCGCTGACCCGGGCCTGACGACCGCTACGCGCTGACCCGGGCCTGACGACCGCGACTCCGGGTGCGAGTTACGGCGCCACCGGGCGAGTGACCGAGACGCTCGACGGCGAGGCTCAGGGCGCGAGGCGGTTCTTCCGGCCCTTCATGTGCTCCTCGTAGTAGTCGAAGGTGACGGGGCACCACTCGGCGGCGAGGTCGAGTATCTCCTCGGTCATCTCGCGAATCTCCCACTGGCTGTCTGCGGCCGCTCGCATGTCGGCGACGTGCATCAGCATCCGGGCGTTCAACGACATCACGATGTTCACCTCCGTCCCGATGGGGAGGACGAAGCGGGCGTCCTCCGGCGGCATGCCGAGGTCGAGCAGTTCCTGGTACTCCTCGACCGACCGCGAGACCGACTGCCGGAATATCTCCCGGCGCTTCTCGACTGTCTCCTCGTCGACCTGTCCGGTCTTCTGGTTGCGCCCGACCCAGTTGGGGTCCGTCGCCGACGGCGGGGTGACGACCATCGCGCCCTCGGCCACGTCCGCGGGGTCGACGTCGTCGAAGGAGACGTAGCGCATGCTCTGGACGTCGAAGGAGACGTGTCGGTGGCGGGTTATCTGGGCCATGCAGGAGCGACTGACCCCCTCGATGGCGAACGTGGCGCTCGGGTGCTCGAAGGGGCCGAAGTGGCCGTGGCTCAGGAGGTGGCCGATGAGCGTCTCCTGTTTCTCCTCGATCGTGTCTCCCTCGACGGTGGCCATGACCTCCTCGAAGGACTGGTCGCCGACGAAGTCCTCGTTGTAGTCGTTGCGCGCGGCGGTGCAGATGACCCGCTCGGGGTCCGGCGTGGCCTCGAGTAGTTGTACCTTCATGCGTGGGTTCTGCCTCGTGGGTCGCAGTGAACCAGTAAAAGCCATTCCTTCGGGTCGGTCCGCGACCCCCCCGTGGGCGTCCGCGTTCGCTCCCGTTCGTCCCCGTTCGTCCACCGACGGGTCGCCTCCACGGGACTCCACGTGCCTTCCCGGCACGCCACGGCGCCCCCGACACCGTCGCCCGTCTACTCGACGTCGAACTTCCCCTCGCAGTTCTTACAGCCCCACCAGCGCTCTGCGACCTCCCACGTCTCGGTCGACCCGCGCAGGAGGCCGTCGGACTCCTTGGTCAGCATCTCGTGGCAGTGGGCCGCCAGTTTCCACTCGCCACACCGCGGACACTCCACGAACGGCTTGTAGAAGAACTTCTTCTCGAGGGTCTTGTCGTGGTAGTCCGAAAACGTCCAGTACCGTTCCTTGCGGTCCTTCTCGACGATCTCCTCGTACGTCTTCTCGTCCATGCGGCGTCTGCTCTGCAGTCCGTCATAAGAATTCCGACACGTGACGCCCCACCCGGACCTGCGAGGTCGCTCTCGACTCCGACGCGCCGCGAGTCCGAAGAGGCAAGTTCGGGTGCGTCCTACGGCGTCGCATGATACGCAATCTGGCGAGCGACGTCCGGGCGTTCTCCAGCAACGTCTTTCTCGTGACCGGTCGGCGCACCGTGCTGGTCGACGCCGGCGCGAACTTCGACGTCGTCTCGGCGGTCCGCGAGCACGTCGACGAGGTCGACGCCCTCGTGCTCACCCACATCCACGAGGACCACGTCGCCAACGCCGGCGACGTCGCGGACGCCTTCGACGTGGACGTGTTCGGATTCGACCCGGAACACCCGGCCGTCACCGCCGCGATCGAGGGCGGTGAGACCGTCAGCCTCGGCGACCACGACTACACGGCGCTCCACACGCCCGGCCACAGGAACGACCACCTCTGCTTCTACGCGCCCGGCCCGCGCGTGCTGTTCGCCGGCGACCTCGTCTTCGCGAACGGGAGCTTCGGCCGCACCGACCTCGAGGAGGGCGACCGGGAGGCGCTCGTCCGGTCTATCGACCGCGTCCTCGACACGGTCTCCGAGGACCTCGCGGAGATGCACACCGGTCACGGCCCGAGCGTGACCGAGCGCCCCTACGACGACGTGGAACTGGCGAGCCGAGCAGCGCGGATGCGGTGAGCTTCCGCCTGAACGGCGTCGCTGTTCGACGCCGGGTGCCCCGTCGGGGCCGCCACCGCCGACCTCGCGGTCACTCCGACCCGGGTGACCGGAGCCCCGGGAGCGCCCGCAGGAACCGGGCGACGATTCCGCCCCCGGAGTCCCCGCTCGAGAGCGTCCACCCGGCTTTCTCGGCCGCTTCGGTGGTCGGGACGAACTCCCAGCCGAGCTGAGTAGCCACCCGGCGGTCCTCCGGGGTCTCCCCGACGTACACGTGTCGCGGCGTGTCCGTCGCCGCGCGTATCTCCTCCATGGCGAGCCACTTGTCTCGACCTCCCAGGTCGAAGTCCTGCCGGAGGCCGTACTCCTCGACGGTTCGTTCGACCTCGTCGGTGTCGTTGTCGACGACGCCGACGAACCGGCTCCAGCGCCGGGCCTCCTCGAACGCTGCGGCGGGGTCTTCGAGCCGACCGATGGCCGACAGTGAGAACGCGAGGGTCAGCTCGCCGCTGCCGCTGGCGCCGTCGACGCTCATGCCCGGTCTTTGGGCCCCCCGCGGGAAAACTCCCGGTGGGTGCGAGGTCTCTTTCCGGGCTGTGAAACGCGGGCGCCTGTTTCCGGAGGCGGTGCTGTCGCTCCGCGTCGGGGTTCAGGCGAGGTCGAGGAGGGCGTCGTAGGCGTCGGCGTACGCCGCTGCCACCGCGTCGGGGTCTGCCCGCTCGTCCGAGGGGAGTGCCGGGAGCGACACCTCCGCGGCGGGGTCGAGCATCCCGACGAGGGCGTCGGTGCGCTCCTCCAGTTGCCCGCCGCGGGGACTGCCGCTCGCGGCCTCGCAGGCCCTGCCGTACCGGGGGCCGCCGTAGACGCGGACCCGGGTCGGTCTGACGACGGCGACGGCGTCGACGTCGAGGGCTTCGAGGGGGCGGGCGACGTCGCCGTAGGATTCGACGACGGCGTCCGGGGTGCGCCGGATTCGCTGTGCGAGCCGCTCGAACGCGGGCAGGTACGACTCGGTCATCACCTCGTTGAACTCGGGCACCGAGCGCACGCGCGTCGCCTCCGCGAGCGGGAGCGCGTCGGCGACCACCGGCGGGAGGGCCGCCTCGCCGTTCACCACGTACCGCGTCCCCGACTCGGTCGCGAGGCGGTCGACGAGGAACGTCCTGTCTGCCTCTCCGAGCAGGCCGGTGGTCCCGGGAGTCGGAATCCACAGGCGGTGCAGCGGGTTGACGGCCTCCGGGACCTGCTCGCCGGCGCTCGCGGCCGCCAGTTTGCGCGCGTCCTTCCCGTACAGGCGGCCGTCTCCGAGGGCGGCCCTGACGTCGTCGTGGTCGAACCAGAAGTCGTTGCCGGCGCGGGGTTTGAAGCCGACCGGCGCGTGCCCCTCCTCGCGGAGTCTGGCCAGCAGTCCGGTCGAGAACGTCGTCTTCCCGGCGTCGACCATGTCGCCGCCGGCGACGAGGAGCTTCATTCGTCTCGGTCGAGGTCGCCTTCGACGTTCAGCCCGTAGTACCCGGGCTCGTCCTCGGTCGGCGGCTCGGCGACGACGAGGTCGTCTGCGTTGCGCATCACCCACGGAATCGCCCAGTCGAGGAGGATCTCCTCGGTGCCGACGTCGATCTCCGCGTCGGGGTCGAGCCCCTGCAGGAGGCGGGCTATCTCGTAGACCGTGTACATCGAATCGGGGTCGAGCAGGTCCTCCGGCGCGTAGAAGTCACAGGGGTAGAGCGCCTCGAACTCGGCTTTCGGCTTCGGCATACTCGTCGGTACGCCGCCGCACTCGTAAATGCTGGTGGTTGCAGCCGGTCGCGGCGCTCGACTCGCTGGGCGGCGTGGTTCTCTCGAAAAAACGTGCGGGTGCTTCCGACGACTCGTCGCTGCCGAGCGTCCTACTCGAAGAGGTCGACGGCCTGCTGGTAGCGGGCGCCGGGTTCGTCCCAGTCGA
>JBDGSQ010000022.1:0-9086 GCA_042217455.1 Haloferacaceae archaeon
CGGGTCGGCGGGGAGCGGCGGGGAGTCGAGCGGGTCGGCGGGGAGCGGCGGGGAGTCGAGCGGGTCGGCGGGGAGCGGCGGGGAGTCGAGCGGGTCGGCGGGGAGCGGCGGGGAGACAAACAGGGGGGAACGGGCGGCGACCGGCGCGTCAGGCGAACAGGTCGCGGGCGGCCTCGACGGCTTCGACCAGCGTGTCGACCTCCTCTGCGGTGTTGTAGACGTAGAAGGACGCCCGCGCCGAGGCGGCTGTGCCGAGGGTGTCGTGGAGCGGTTGCGTGCAGTGGTCGCCCGCCCGGATGGCGACGCCGTACTCGTTCAGGATGCTCGAGAGGTCGTGGGCGTGGACGCCGTCGACGTTGAACGCCACGAGGCCGCCCCGCTCCGGCCCCGGCGGCGGGCCGTAGACGGTGACGTCGTCGTACGCGGTGAGTTCCTCGTGGGCGTACTCGGCGAGTCGCTCCTCGTGGCGGGCGACGTTCTCCATCCCGAGGTCGTCGAGGTAGTCGGCGGCGACGGCGAGGCCGACGGCCTGCGCGATGTTGGGCGTCCCGGCCTCGAACTTCCACGGGAGGTCCTCCCACGTGGCGTCCTCGTAGGACACCCGGCGGATCATCTCGCCGCCGTAGACGAACGGCTCCATCTCGTCGAGGAGGTCCCGCTTGCCGTAGAGGACGCCGATGCCGGTCGGGCCGAGCATCTTGTGGCCCGAGAACGCGAAGAAGTCGGCGTCGATGTCCTCGACGTCGACGGGGCGCGTCGGTGCCGACTGCGCGCCGTCGACGAGGGCGTACGCGCCGACCTCGTGGGCCATGTCGGTCAGTTCCGCGACCGGGTTGACCGTCCCGAGCGTGTTCGAGACGTGGACGACGCTCACCATCGCGGTGTCCTCGTCGATCAGCTCCTCGGCGTGCTCCATGTCGAGGCATCCGTCCTCGTCGATGCGGATATACCGGACCTCCGCGCCGGTCTTCTTGGCGATCTGCTGCCACGTGACCAGCGAGGCGTGGTGCTCCATCTGCGTGAGGACGACGTTGTCGCCGGGGCCGAGTTCGTTCAGGCCCCACGCGTAGGCGACGAGGTTCACGCTCTCCGTGGTGTTCTTCGTGAAGACGATCTCCTCGCGGCCGCCGGACGCGCCGACGAACTCGGCCATCCGGTCGTGGGCCTCCTCGTAGGCGATGGAGGCCTCCTGGCTCAGCTGGTGGATGCCGCGGTGGACGTTCGAGTTGTAGCCCCGGTAGTAGTCGGCGATGGCCTCTACGACCTGCTCCGGCGTCTGGGTCGTCGCGGCGTTGTCGAGATAGACGAGCGGGGTGTCGTCGTCCGGTCCCTCGCCCGGCGTCTCCACGTCGCCGCCGACCTTCCGCCGGAGGATCGGGAAGTCCTCGCGGATGGTTTCGACGTCGACGGGGTAGGATTCCTGAATTCCCATTACTAGCCGGGAGGTACTCGAACACCAACATCCCTTCGGTCCTCGCCAATCTCACTTCGCTCCCGACGAAGCACTCTTTCTGTCACGGCTGTTCGCCACCGGTTCCGGCGGCAAAATCGGACGCGAGGAGCCGATTGGATGGCGGTGAGTCGGAGTGGCCGCTCACCGCGTCCAGTGCGGTCGGAGTGGCCGCTCACCGCATCAGGAGCGGCTGGCGTGACCGCTCACCGCATCCAGAGCAGCTGTGCGTGCCGCGTCTCGCCGACGTCGAGGACGTTGTTCTCGTCGACGATGCCGGCTTCGACCGCGACGTCGACGGCTCGCTCGCCGACGATGTTGGCGACGGTGGCGCGGGTGAGGCTCTCGACGACGGCCTCCGAGTCTGCGAGTTCGGCCTCGTCGCCCCCGTAGAACTCCTCGGTGACGGTGAGCGAGACGTCGCCGTTCTCGTAGGTCTCGCCGAGGCAGTCGTCGTCGCAGACCGACACGAGCAGGCCCTCCGGCGTCTCGCGCTCTCGAAGCAGCATCAGTGGTCCTCTACGAGCTCCTGTTCGGCCTGCTCGCGGAGTTCGTCGGCCCGCTCTTGGACCTGTTCTGCCTCCTCCAGTTCGCCGAGTTCCTCGAGCGCGAGGGCCTTCTCCTCGAGCACCTCCGCGGTGCGCATCCCGAGTCGGATGGCGTTGTCGAAGGCGTTGACCGCGTCCTCGTGGAGACCGCGCTCCGAGAGGAAGAAGCCGCGGTTGTACCACGCCTGCCCGAAGCGCGGGTCGACCTCGACGGCCCGCTCCGCGTGGTCGAGGGCGTCCTCGACGTGGCCCCACTCCCAGAGCGCGTACGCGAGGTTCGTGTGCGCCGTCGCCGCGTGCTCTGAATCCTCGTCGATGCGCAGGGCCTCGCGGTAGGCTCCGATGGCCTCGTCGTACTCCTCGAGTTCGGCGTGTGCGACCCCCTTGTTCACCCACGCCTCCTGCTGTTCGAGGCTGTCCTCCTCGGCGAACATCGCCGCCCGCTCGAACGTCTCGGTTGCCTCCTCGAAGCGATTTATCTGCATGTACGACAGGCCCACGTCGACGAGTTCCTGTACGTCCACCTGGTCTTTCGCCACGTTGCGCCGGTCGAGGATGTCCGTGAGGACGTGCGAGTCGACCGGGTCCACCTTCGTGGGGTCGACCTTGAGCTCTGGCGGGTCCAGCGAGAACTCCTCGTAGTCCTCGTCGATCCCCTGCCCCTCGGAGAATCTGTGGGGGCGGTCGCCGTCTGTCATGTGTCGGGCTTGGCGGCGACTGCGGTTAAACGCTACGTCCTGCCGAAATCCGGCCCGGACGCTTCAGAGACAGGTCTGGCGGACGCGCTTCAGGGGCCGTCCTCGCGGACACCCGTCGGACCTGGTCTGGCGACGGCGGCGGGGGAGACGGTGTTGACGGACGGGTGTGACGGGCTGTCACGCCACCACGAGACTTATCGGTGGTCTCCCCCACGTCGCCTCATGCACGAGACGCTCCCCGAGGACCGGTCGCCGGAGCCGGTCACCGTCGACTCGCTGACGGGGGACCTCCGGGCGCTCGGCGTCGAGGCGGGCGCGACGGTGCTCGTCCACGCGTCGCTCTCCGCGCTCGGGTGGGTCTGCGGCGGCGCCCCGGCGGTCGTCGACGCCCTCCAGCGGGTCGTCGGCGACGACGGCACGGTGGTGATGCCCGCGCACTCGCCCGGGAACATGGAGCCGTCCGACATGGAGCACCCGCCGGTCCCCGAGTCGTGGTACGAGACGGTCCGCGACCAGATGCCGCCCTACCGCCCCGCGGTCACGCCGACCCGCGGGATGGGGGCGGTGGCCGAGTGCTTCCGGTGCTACCCCGGCGTGCGCCGGAGCGACCACCCGCAGCACTCCTTCGCCGCGTGGGGGGCCGACGCCGACGCCGTCACGGCGGACCACGCGCTCGAGAACTCCCTCGGCGAGGAGTCGCCGCTGGCCCGCGTCTACGACCTCGGCGGCGAGGTCCTGTTCCTCGGGACGACCCACGCGACGAACACCTCCATCCACCTCGCGGAGTACCGCGCGGACCTCGACATCGGGACGGCGACGGCCGCGGGTGCGGTGCTCGTCGACGGCGAACGCGAGTGGGTCGAGTGGGAGGGCCTCGACGTCGACGACGGGGACTTCCCGGAGTGCGGCGCGGCGTTCGAGCGAGCGCGCCCCGACGCCGTCGCCACCGGCGCGGTGGGCGTCGCCGACGCGAGGCGTCTCGACCAGCGGGCGCTCGTCGACTTCGCTGTCGGATGGCTGGAGTCGAACCGGGGGTGAGGCGACTCCGGCCGCGTAACCGTTATGCAGGTCGCCCGCGACGCCCCGGAACGGTGTCCCTCCGATGAACGACTCCCTCGTCGCGGCCGGTTCCGCCGTCGTCCTCGCGACCCTCGCACTCGTCGTCACCGGTCCCCTCGGCGCACTCGCCGTCGGCGTCGTCGTCCTCGCGGTCGGCCTCGGCGTCGGTCTGCCGACCGGCGGCGCCGCAGCCGCCCCCTCGCGGGTGAACTGCCCGCACTGCGGCGCGCGGACCGACGACGGCGACGCCTGCGGATACTGCGGGGAACCGCTCGACGGATGACGTGGCGTCTCAGTCGCCCGATTCTGGACGGTGGCGGCGCGCACGAGTTCCCGCTCCGGGCCGCCCGGGAATCGGTACAACGGCCGTTTGAGTCTCCACAAAGGCCCTATCCGACCCGGCGGTAGGGGCGTGTATGACCGACGCGACCCGACGAGCGTTTCTCGCGCTGGGAGCCGTGGCGCTCGGGGGCGGGGCCGGGTGTCTCGGCGGCGCGCCACGGGAGTCCAGCGAGTCGACGACCACGGCGGGCAACGAGACCGGGACCGCCGACCGGTCCACCGAGACGCGGACCGACTCGCCCGGCGGACAGCCCCGCTTGGCGTTCAACCGCGCCGAACGACTCCACCGCCTCGACGCGTCGTTCCCGCAGCGAGACGTGGGGACCTACTACCTGGCGCTGCTGACGAGTGCCGACCACGCGGAGGCGTTCCCGACAGACCGCTTCGGGAACGAGGAGGCGGCCGCGTTCGTCGCCGACACCGACTTCGACCGTCGCGCGCTCGTGGTTCTCCACGACCGGCAGAGCTCCTCTCACCCCGACCTCGAACTGCTCGGGACGAACCGGGACGGGTACACCGTACGGGTCGACGTCCGGTACCCCGGCACGGCGGGGACCGCGGACGTCACCACCGACACGCTCCTCGTGCGGGTGCCCGCCGGCGACGACCCGGTCCGCGCGGCCGGCGCGACGCTCCGACCCCAGTACGGAGACCCGGTCCGGTTCCGGACCGCGAACGCCTACGACCGGCTCCCCGCGTTCGACCCCGGCGGCGACCTCGTCTTTCGCAACCGCGACTGCGCGGAGGCACAGCTCCCGGTGACGGTCACCCGCGACGGCGACCTCTTCTTCAGCGACGGCGTGACCCTCGCTCCCGCGTCGGTTCGCCGTATCGGGGGGCTGGTCTCGCACCCCGGCGAGTGGACCGTCGCCGTCCGCGCCGGCGAGGAGTCCCACGAGCAATCGTGGTCCGTGACCGGCGGCCCGCCCGGCGACCTGCTCGTCGACGTCGACGGCGACGGTGGCGTCTCGCTCGAACGCCGACCGGACGGCGCGGACGGGACCGACCTCGGCGCCTGCGAGACGGCCGCGTACCCCTACGAGTCGTCGGACCCCGCGGAGAACCTCGACGACCCGGTCGACCTCTGGGTCCTCGACCACGCCGACGGGGAGCACCACCTGACCGTGACAATCCGCGACGGCGACACCGAGGTGTTCAGCGGCGAGTTCGCCACCCGAGCGGGCTACGACAAGGTCCGGCGGGCCGGGCTGCTGGCGAAGAAGACGACCTACGCCGTGGAGGTGACGACCGACGCCGGCGCGACCGCGACCCGGTCGGTGACGGTTCGAGAGGGCGCGGGGACGCTCGAAGTACGCGTGACCGAGTCCGGTGACCTCGCGGTCTCGCTGGGGTAGGCCGCCGGTCGCGGTAGGAGTCCGCGCCGTCTGCACAGGTCGGTCACGGGGGCCGTCTCTGGAGGGCAAAGTGTAACATGCACTGGGGTGTTAGCGCACCGCATGAACGCCGGTGGCGACGTCGAGACGCGGATCCTCCTGGTCGATCCGACCGGTGCGCTCGACCGGTTACTCGGAGAGCCACTCGCGGCGGAGGGGTTCGCCGTCGACGCCGTGTCGTCCTCCGGCGAGTGCCTGTCGCGCGTCGAGTCCGGCGACGTCGACGGCGTCGTCAGCGCGTACGCGCTCCCCGAACTCGACGGTCTCCGGCTCCTCCGGTCGGTCCGGATCTCGTTTCCCACGCTCCCGTTCGTGCTGGTTCCCGCGGAGGGGTCCGAGGGACTCGCCGGGGACGCACTCGCCGCGGGCGCGAGCGCGTACGTCCCCCGGGAGGACGCACCCGACACCGTCGTCTCCCGCCTCCGGGAGTGTCTGCGGCGAGCGAGGGTACAGATAGCGGGGGAGGGAGAGAGCCACGAGCGGTACCGCCACCTGATCGAGATGTCGCCCGCGCCGATAAACGTCTTCGACAGGGACGGGAACTCCATCTGGTGCAACCGGGCCGTCCTCGACCTGCTCGGTCTCGAGCACCGCGACGAACTCCTCGGACGGTCGGTCTTCGACCTGACGCACCCGGACGACCACGACCGGGTCAGAGAGGAACTGGAGGCCGTCCTCGAGCGCAAGGAGGCGGCCGGACCGACCCGGATGCGGGTCCGCCGTTCCGACGGCGCCGTCCGGCACATCCGGGTCTCGACCGCCATCGGGAGCTTCCTCGGGGAGGACGTCGGACAGGCCGTCGCCGTCGACGTGACCGACCGCGTCGAGCGGGACCGCCAGTTGCAGGTTCTCGACCGGTGGCTCCAGCACAACATCAGAAACGAGATGACGGCAATCCTCGGACACGCCGAGAACATCCGGGAGGGCGTGACCGACGACCCCGTCGAGAGCGCAGACCGGATTCGGGCCCACGCCGAGCGCCTCCTCGAGCAGGCCGACCACGAGCGGGATATCACCCGCGTTCTCGCCCAGTCGGCGGCCCGGAATCACGCCCCCGTCGACGTCACCCGCGCCGTCGAGCGGGCGGTGAGCGACTGTCGGGCCGAGTTCCCGGACGCCGACGTCGAGGTGACGCGGGCCGACGACTTCGAGGCGGACGCGGTCCCGCAGGTGGCCGCGGCGGTCCGGGAACTCGTCAGGAACGCGATTCAGCACAACGACACCGACGCGCCGACCGTCCGAATCGAGGTGGCGGCCCCCGACACCGGCGGCGACGGGACCGTCCGCGTCGCCGACGACGGACCGGGAATCCCCGCGGGAGAGCGGGACTCGCTCGTCCTCGAACGGGAGATAGACGACCTCAACCACGGGTCCGGCCTCGGACTGGTTCTCGTCTACTGGGCCGTCAGGGCCTCCGACGGCGACGTCTCCTTCGCGGAGAACGACCCCCGCGGGAGCGTCGTCACGCTCACGCTTCCGCGGTACACGGCGGACTGAACCGGAACCCGGTGCGGTCTGTCCCCGGGAGCCGCACTCGGCCCGCGTCCGCTCACCGGACGGACTCGACGCCGGTGACCTCGAAACGCGCGCCGCCGGTCTCGCTCTCGGTCACGCAGACCGACCAGCCGTGGCCGTCGACCACCTCGCTGACGATGGCGAGGCCGAACCCCGTCCCCCTGCGCTTCGTGGAGTATCCCCCCTGGAATACGCGGCCTCGCTCCTCCTCGGGGATGCCGGGACCGTCGTCGGCGACGTAGAAGCCGTCGTCGAGTTCGCCGACCGTCACCGTGGCGCCGTCGCCCCCGTGTTCCACCGCGTTCCGAATCAGGTTCTCGACGAGCTCCGTGAGTCTGCTCTCGTCTGCGCAAATCGACCCGTCCGTCCGGTCGTCGAGCGCGGCGTCCCCCGTCGCGACGTTCCGCCAGGCGCTCTCGACCACCCCGGAGAGGTCGACCGCCTCGACCCCCACCACTGTCTGTCCCGCCCGAGCGAGCGTCAGGAGGTCCTCGATGAGCGTCCGCATCCGGTCGTGGGCCCGCGCCGCCGCCTCGAGGTTGTCGCTGTCGCACTCCTCGCGCGCGAGGTCGACCCGGCCGATCGCCACGTTGAGCGGGTTCCGCAGGTCGTGGGAGACCACCCTGGCGAAGGTCTCGAGGCGCTCGTTCTGCCGTTCGAGTTTCGCCTGCTGTTCGATGCGGTCGACGGCCGTGAGCATCGACGTCACCAGCAGTTCGGCGCTGGTCCGGTCCCGCTCCTCGAACTGTCCGGGGCGCGCCGACACGGCCTGAAAGACGCCCCAGTCGCCCACCGGGACGGTCAGGGCAGACCGAATCGCGTCGTCGGTCGGGTGGCCGCGCTCGTCTTCCTGCGCGTCGGCGACGATGCTCGCCTCGCCGGACTGGTAGACGTGCCCGGCGATGCCCTCGTCTGTCCTGAAGGGCCGGTCGCCGACGTCGAGCGGCGCGTCCTCCGATATCGCCACGATCTCGAGGTACCTGCCCTCGTCGTCCGGTGCCGACAGGGCGCACCAGTCGAACCCGAGGATGTCGACGGCGGCGTCGATGGTGATTCTGTAGCACGCCGCCGCGTCCTCGGCGGCGTACAGTCGGTTCGCCGTCCGGTACAGTTCCTCCAGGTTCTCGTTGTACTGCCTGAGGGTCCGCTCTCGCTCCTTGCGCCCGGTGACGTCCTCGTAGACGCCGTAGTAGTCGACGTCGCCGTCGACGGGGATGCTCCGGAGGAGGAAATCCCGGAGTCCGTCTGCGGCCCGCCGTCGTATTTCCTGGTCTATCGGGTCGCCCCGTCTCGTCCGCTCGTCGATCTGCCGCGCGTCCACCTCCGCTCCCTCCGGGACGATGAGGTCGTTGACCGACCGGCCGACCGCCTCCGCCGTGTCGTAGCCGAACGTGGCCTCGAACGCCGGATTCACCGCCCGGACGACCGGCTCGTCGTCGACGACCTCGATGGCCACGCTGGGCTCCGGGAAGTTCTCGAACAGGGCCAGATGCCGCTCCTGCTCCCGTACCAGCGCCTCGTGGGTGCGGTGTTGCCGGACGGCGTTGCGTATCTCGTTCGCCAGCACGGCGGACTGCTCGGCGTCGGGCTCCCGCTGCAGGTAGGCCGTCACGCCCGCCGAGATGGCGTCGCTGGCGACGTCCTCGTTGCCCTCCCCGGTGAACATGACGAAGGGGAGGTCCGCGTACTCCTCTCGCACGTCTTCGAGGAAATCGATGCCGTCCCGTCCGGGCATCTCGTAGCCGGAGACGACGCAGTCGAACCCGCCGTTCCCGAGTCGTTCGAGTCCCTCCCCGACGCTCGCCGCGGTCTCGACGCTGAACCCCCCGTCTCTCCCTTCGAGCCGTGTCGCCATCGACTCCGCGAAGTTCGAGTCGTCGTCCACGTAGAGAACCCGAATCGACCCGTCCATACCGCCCGTGTTCGCGGTCACCGGACAAATCAATTGTGTCACTCTGTCACATCGAGTCGCCGACGGCGGGCGACTGTGGAGCGGTGGCGGATGACCGTGGAGTGGAGTCGGATGACTGTGGAGCGGTGGCGGATGACCGTGGAGTGGAGTCGGATGACTGTGGAGCGG
>JBDGSQ010000015.1:0-9071 GCA_042217455.1 Haloferacaceae archaeon
GGCGGCGGGGAGTAACGCGGAACCGTCCCTTCCGCGGGCGGCGACCGGCGACACGAGACCTTCAACCGCCCGCACCGAGGCCCGGCGCATGGAGCGCCGCCAGTTCCTCGCCGGGCTCGGAACCGCCGGGTCCGCCGCCCTCGCCGGGTGCTACTCCCTCCGACCCGACGAACCGCCCCGGTCCGTCCGCGAGATTCCGCTCGTCGAAGAGAGCGGGCCCCCGGACCTCGACGACCCGGGGCCGGTGCAGACCTCCTGGACCGTCGGGCCGACGGACGCGCCGACCGTCGGCGAGCACCGACCGCACGGCGTGACCCTCCGGAACGCCGCCGATCGGGCGCGGCCGTACGCCCTGCGCGTCGTCCGCTGGAGCGGGTCGGGGCTACTCGACGAGTCGGGGACGCTCGTCGCGAACGGCCGGGTCGAGGTCACGCTCCGCGGCCCCGCGAACCACTCGGTACTCGTCCGCTCGGGCGACCTCGCGGGCCGCGTCGACGTCCCCCAGTCGCAGTTCGACTGCAACACCTCGTCGACGACGGTCGTCGCCGGCGACGACGGCCTCCGTGCGTCGACGATATCGACGCAGGTTGCCTGCGGGTTCGCGTGGCCGTAGCCCGTACCTGTCCGAGGCTGTGGCCGGACGCTGCACGCCGCGCGTCGAGCGGCGGTTCTAAAGGGCCCGAGCGCCTACGCAAGCGCGTGTCCGACTACGTGGTGGCCATCAAGCCCTCCGCCCGCCGGACCAACGGGGCGGTCGGCGAGCTGGTCAACGGACGGGGGACCCGCCGCCGGTTCGACAGCCGCGCCGACGCGGAGGCGTGGGCCGCCGGCCTCTCGGCGCAGGGAGAGCGTCGGGTGTGGATCCGCACCGCCAACCCCGGCGACCGGACCGACGCCGACGCCTACCTGATCGGCCGTCGCCCGCCCCGGCCGCTCCGCCGCCTCGACGGGGCCGCGGACAAGCGCCGGAGGCGGATGCGCGGCGGCCCGTCGGTCGAGCAGGTCGAACTCGGCGCGGCGGGCGAGTCGTAGCCCGTACGGGACCGTCGTGAGAGACAGCCGGCGCTCGCCGGTCGGGTTCGCTGAGAAGCGCCGAGGGTGCGATTTGAACGCACGAGTCCTGACGGACAGTTGCTCTCGAAGCAACCGCCTTGGCCGGGCTAGGCTACCTCGGCTCGTTCTCTCTTCGTCGGCGGGTCGTTTAATCGGTTACGGTTTCGGCGAGGGAGACCACGGGGGTTAAGTCGTGCTGTCGCCTGACACACCCCATGGACATCAGCGAAGCGAGCGGTGCCTGCGACGACGTCCTCGACGCCGTCGGCGGCGCCGTCATCGCCGACCGCGCCTTCCTCGAACGCGTGCTCCTCGGCGTTCTCGGCCGGGGGCACGTCCTCCTCGAAGACGTTCCGGGGACGGGCAAGACGCTGACGGCCCGGAGCGTCGCCACCGCGCTCGGCCTGTCGTTCTCCCGCATCCAGTTCACCCCGGACCTCCTGCCGGCCGACGTCACCGGCACCAACGTCTTCAACGAACAGGAGGGCGCGTTCGAGTTCTCCCGCGGCCCCGTCTTCGCCAACGTCGTCCTCGCAGACGAGATAAACCGCGCGCCGCCGAAGACGCAGGCCGCTCTGCTGGAAGCGATGGAGGAAGAGCAGGTGACCGTCGACGGCGTGACCCACCACCTCCCGGAGCCCTTCTTCGTCATCGCCACGCAGAACCCCACCGAACAGGAGGGGACCTTCCCGCTCCCGGAGGCCCAGATAGACCGGTTCGCCGTCAAGACGGCCATCGGCTACCCCGACCTCGACGGCGAGATCGAACTCCTCCACCGGCGCCTCGGCCGGACCACGCAGGACCCCTCCGTGGACCGCGTCCTCTCGCACGAGCAGGTGCTCGCCATCCGCGAGGTGCCGGAGACGGTCCACGTCGACGAGGACCTCCTCACGTACCTCGCCGAACTCACTCGGGCGACGCGCGCCGACCGCCGCGTCGAGATCGGCGTCTCCCCGCGCGGTACCCAGCGGCTCCTCGAAGCGAGTCGCGCGCGGGCGGTCATCGAGGGGCGGGACTTCGTCACGCCCGGCGACGTGAAAGACGTGGCCCGCCCGGTGCTCACCCACCGACTCGTCCTGACCCCCGACGCCACCGTCGGCGACGTCGACAAGGCCGACGTGATAACGGACGTGCTCGGGAGAGTCGAGGTGCCGACCGTCGAGTGAGCGACGGCGAGAAGTCCGGGCCGGAGGCGGCCTACCGGAGCGCCGCCACGAGCGCGACCGCACCGACCAGCAGGAAGACCAGCGCCGTCACCGGTTGGCCGCCCGTCGCGGCCCGGTACGCGCCGTAGCTGACGACGACGGTGAGGAGGGCGACGACCAGCGACAGCGTCGCGTGGACGAGTTCGACCCGTGTCGTGTCGGCCTCGCGGCCCAGTTGCTCGCCGACGCCGATGCCGTGCTCGCCGACGTCCCACGAGACCACGGCGGAGGCGGCCCCGAGAACCAGAAGCAGCGGCGGCGCGCCCGCGGCCCCGGCGACGACGAGGCCGACGAGCAGGCCCGCGGTGCCCGCGGTCAGGAGCCGGCGCGACCCGCGGAACACGCCGACGCCGACGAGGACGACCCCGAGCGCGCTCGCGGAGAGGCCGAGCGAACCCACGACCGCGCCGGCGACGAGGCTGACCGTGGCGGCGACGAGCGAGAGCGTGACCGACAGCAACGACGGCGAGCGGGTCACCTCGCCCATCAGTGCCACCCCCCGTCCCGGTTCGTCCGGACCGACGCTCCCCGGTTCGCCCGGACCGACGCTCCCCGGTTCGCCCGTATCGTCGGTTCCACCGCCGCTTCCCGAATCGCTCGCCTCATCGGTTCCACCGCCGTTCCGCTCTCGTGAGCGCCCGCGCGAGCGAGTCGTCGCTCCAGTCGAGGACGCGGATGCCCGCCCGCCGGAGGTTGCTGACGCGGTTGCGCCGCTCGATTCGCGCGAGCGCGTGTCCCGGCGTGTCGCCCGCCGTCGGATCGGGGCTGATGACGGTCACGAGGTGGCCGTAGGCGTCGAACTGGCGGGCGATTCGCGCCATCACGTCGTCGACGAGCGGCGAGAACAGGAGCACCTGCGCGTCCGCCGGGAACCGCCGGCGGAGGGACTGGAACCGGAGTGTCGGGAAGACGGTCCCTTCGCCCGGCGTCGGTGCGAAGCCGGGGTCGGTGGCGAGGACTCTCCGCGCCCGCGCTCGGTGGCCGTCGCCGGTCCGCGGCGGGAGCCAGCACTCGCGGGGGCCGAAGGAGGCGACGCCGACCCGGTCGCCGCTCTCGAGCAGGGCGGTGAACGCCCGACTCGCCGCGTCGACGCTCCGCTCGACCGCGTTCGGGTCGTCGGGCTCGGGGGCGACGTAGGCCTCCGTCCGGGTGTCGACGACGAGGACGACCGTCGCCGCGCGCTCTTCGCGGAACTCCAGCGTGGCGAGTTCGCCCTCCCGAGCGTACCGGTTCCAGTCGATGCGCGAGAGCGGGTCGCCCGGCCGGTACTCCCGGGTCGAGGAGAACTCGACGCCGACGCCGGCGACGTCGGTGGCGACCCGTCCGGTGTACTGGGTCGTCAGCCCCCGGAGCGGGAGTTCGGCCGTGGCCTGTAGCTCCGGGAGACAGCGGAGCGTCGTCTCCGTGACCGCCTCCGTCTCGCGCTCCCGGGACCCGCTCGCGCTCCGCGCCAGCACCTGCATCGGCTCCCACTCGTGCTCGCCGCGGGCGGCCGTCACGACGTAGGAGAAGGTGGCGGTCTTGCCGGGCCGGAGGGCGGTTCCGAGTCGCGCCGGGCCGTCTGTCACCTCCAGCGCGGGCGGGACGCCGTCGACGAGTCGGAGGTCGGGCAGCGCCGCGTCGCCGGCGTTCGTGACCCGGACCGTGACGACCACGTCGTCGCCGGGCGAGGGCGACTCGTCGCTCAGTTCGCGCGCGATTTCGATCGACGGCGCGGGGGCGTCGCCGGTCCGGGCGTAGGCGGCGTACGCGACGCCGACGACGGCCATCAGCAGGACCGCGGGCTGTCTGAGGAGGACGCCCGCGCCGCCGACGAGGAGGGCCACGCCGGCGATGCCGGTCCAGCGGTTGGTCTCGACGACGCTCACCGGAACCACCCTCCGACGACCGCGCGCCAGCCGTCCGCCGCGTCTCCGCCGTCAGGAGCGTCCATCCCGTCCACAGCGGCCCCGTCGCCCGGCGCGCCCCCGTCGGGTCGCTGGAGCGCCGCCACGGCGGCCACGGTCCGCCGCGCGCGGTAGACGAACGAGGAGTCCCGGCTCAGCGCGGCCAGGAGGCGGTCGCGGAGGGGCGGTGCGGGGACGTCGTCGCCGAGGAACGCCGCCGCGACGGGGTCTGCGGTCCACGTGCCGGCCGCGACGCGCGCTTCCGCCTCCTCCGGGGCGCAGTTCTCGCGGATGGTCACCGTCTCGACGGCGACGCGGTGGAGGTCCTCGCGCACCGAGCGCTGGCGGTTCCGCGCCCGGTAACCCCACCCGCCCGCGACGGCGAACCGCTCGTCGTGGTCGTCGCCCGGGACGGGGACGTGGTAGCGGAGTTCCGGGTCGTCGGTCTCCGCGGCGCGGAACTCGGTGTGGCGGCGGCCGAGGCCGTACCGGAGCCCCTGTACGAGCGCCAGAACGCCGACGAGCGTGACGAACGTGTAGTCGAAGTCGAACGGTCCCGCCGGGCCGACGTACACGCTGTACACGCCGGTCACGACGGTTGCGACGCCCACCGCGGCCGCGGTTCCTCTCATCCGGAGGGGTCACCCCCCGCGTCCCCGTCTGTCGCGTACTCGGACTCGATTCGCCGGAGCGCCTCCACCGCGCGGCGCTCGCGCTCGGCAGTCGGCGCGGCACCGCCGTACCGGACCTCCTCGAAGACGGCGGTCAGGTCGTCGACGTCCTCGCGGGCCATGCCGGCGTCGACGGCCGCCGTGGCGAACTCGGAGGGCGTGCTGGCCTCCGGGTTGGGCACGTCGAGGTGGCGGGTCATCTCGACCCACGCGCGGTAGACCTCGTTGTCGAGGTCGTCGGTCTCCTCGATGCGGTCTGCGGCCTGCCCGGCCACCGCTCCGATGGCTTCCTGTCGTGCAACGTCGTTCGGCTCGGGCGTCCCGACGTCCTCCGGCGGCGACTCGTCGTCGCCGGTCGAGACGAAGAGCAAGACGACGGCCCCGATGAGGGCGACGACGAGCAGTACCCCGAAGATGCTGGTGGGCGTCGAGACGGCCGACCCGCCGCCGAGACCGCCGCTGCCGCCGCCACCCTGCGGGAGGAACGAGGTGCCGTTCCCTCCGAGGGGCGCGAGGCCCATCTCCGTCGAGTCGGCGGTGCCGCAGGCGGTGAGAATCGAGTAGAGCATCACGGTGGGGATACCGAGGGCGACGACGAGGGCGGCGGCCGGGAGCCACGAGTTCGTCGAGCGGTAGCCCGCCGCGGCGACGAGGGCGAACCCGAGGAGGAGGAGGCCGACGACCCACGGCTCTTTCAGGACCGGATAGCAGACGGTGTCGAAGTAGAGCCGCCCCCCCAGCGGCTCCGCGTCCAGCCCGCTCGCGTTCCGCTCGTTGCTCCCGCCGACGTTCGGGCTGTCGTTCGGTCCGAGACCGACGCGCCCGCCGCCCTCGGTGACGACGGCGGAGTCGAGGGTCGCGGCGGCGAGGGCGAGTGCGAGGACCGCGAGGGCGGCCAGCGCCACCGTCAGCGCGGCGTTTCTGTTCACGTTCGATTCACGTCACGGGATAGCGGGATACAGGGTTTAGGCGTTTCGCGATTCCGGTCGGATCGCTGATTCGAATCGCGCACGTCCTACTCCGTCTGGGCGTCCGCGTCGACGACGCGGGTTCCGACGGTGCCCGTGAGCTGCCGGTACGGGTACGGCATCTCGATGCCCTCCGCGTCGAACCGCTCCTTGACGGCCTGCACGTACTCCGAGCGAATCGACAGGAAGTCGGTCCGCTGGGGCTGGTCGATCCAGAAGCGCACCGTCAGAGAGACGTAGGAGTCTGCGAGCTCCGAGACCACGACCGTCGCGAGCGGGCGGTCGAGAATCCCCGGGTGGTTCTCGGCCTCCTCGACGAGAACGGCCACCGCCTCGTCGATGTCGTCGTCGTAGCCGATGCCGAACTCGTAGGAGACGCGGCGGCGGTCCTTGGCGACCGGGTTCGTGACCGTCGCCTGCGCGAGGGTGGCGTTCGGGACGGTGACGAGTTCGTTGTCGAATGTGTGGACGCGCGTCACCCGGAAGCTGATGTCCTCGACGACGCCCTCGTTTCCGTTCCACTCGATCCAGTCGCCGATGTTGAACTTGGGGTCGAGGACGATGAACGCCCCCGAGACGAAGTTCGAGAGGACGTCCTGTGCGGCGAAGCCGAAGGCGATGGTCGCCGCCGCGCCGATGGCCTCGGAGGCCGTGAGGAACGCGCCGAGCCCGGACACCGAGATGCCGACGAAGCCGCCGGCGAGCGCGAACGCGGCGTCGAGAACCTTCAGGAGGGGGAGTTCGACGTTGTCGTCGAGGCCGTACCAGTCGAGCGCCCGGCGGGTGAGCGGGACGCCGACGAAGTGCCCCGGGAGGTAGATGACGGCCGCGCCCGCGAAGAAGCCGAACACCGAGAGGACGACGCCCCAGACCTGCTGGATGAGTCGCCAGAGCGTGAGCAGGTCCTCGACCCCCTGAAGGAACATCGACCGTGGGGTCGCCCGGACGCGTGAAAGGCATTTCGGCGGGGAAAGTTCTTGACCCGTCGCCGACGAACGTAACCGATGCCCGCGACTGACGACGACTTCGACGACCTCGCGCGCGCCCTCGTCGAGACGGACTTCGACGCCGTCGAGCGCGACGGCCTCCGCGCGGCGTGGTCGCCCGAGGGCGACAGGGTCACGGTCACGCACACGGAGACCGGCGAGGAGGTCGTCTACAACCCCGACGACCTCGTGCGAGCGGTCTCGGACGCGGAGGTCCGAAACGCCCGCGAACCGACGGACTCGGCCCAGTGACACGAGTCGGACCGCCGCGAGAGAACGCACGCCACCGGCACGCGCCGGCCTCGCACGCCACCTGTCGGCACACAAGGAAGATAGGAGGGGGACGCGTCTAGTCCGACATGGCCCTCTCGGACGTCTTTCTCGCCCCGCTCGGTCTGCTCGCCCTCCTCGCGCTGGTCCCCCTCGTCGTCCTCTATCTCGTGCGGCCGGACCCGTCGACGAGGCGACTGCCGAGCGTCCGCTTTCTCACCGAGGAGCGCAGGCAGGACACGACCAACCCCCTGCTCGAGCGCCTCCGGCGGAACCTCCTCTTTCTCCTGCAGGCCCTCGTGCTGATTCTGCTCGCCGTCTCGCTCGCGACGCCGTACACGCCGGTCTCCGAATCGCAGGCCGTCGAGGAGACGGTCGTCGTCCTCGATACGAGCGCCAGCATGGCCACCCAGACCGGGGGCGGAACCCGGTTCGCGGCCGCCGTCGACGGGGCAGAGACCGCCCTGACGGGCACCACGTCGGTGGTGGTCACCGCGCCCGCGTCGCGGGTGCTCGTCCGCGGCGGGACCAGACAGGAGGCGACGGCTTCGCTCTCGGAGCTGCAGGTCACCCACGCCGCCGGCGACCTGCGCGGGGCGATATCGCAGGCGAGCGCCATCGCGGGAGAGAACGCCCGCGTCGTCGTCTTCTCTGACTTCGCGGGCGACGACGCGTGGGTCGACGCGGTCCGGACCGCCAGGGCGCGGGGCCTCCGCGTCGAACTGCGCCAGTTCGACGGGGGCGGCGCGGACAACGTCGGCATCGTCTCGGAGTCGTTCACCGGCTCCGAGGTGACTCTCTCGGTGCGGAACTTCGGCGACGCCCCCGTCGAGCGGACGCTGACGCTCGGCGACCAGCAGACGACCCTGTCGCTCGCCCCCGGCGACGTCGCCACCGCGACGTTCACGGTGCCGCCGGGCGGCGACGTGGCGAGGCTCTCGCCGTCGGACTCGTTCCCCGTCGACGACGCGGCGTACCTCGCGGCCCCTGACGACGCGAAGATAGACGTGCTGCTCCTGACGAACGACCGGAACCGGTTTCTCGCCACCGCGCTGTCGGTCGTCGACGAGGTGTCGCTGACGGTCGACTCCCCGCCGACGTCCATCGACCGGGAGTACGACGTCGTCGTCTTCGGCACCGTCGACCGGGAGCGACTGCTCCGCGGGACCGTCGACCAGGCCCGGGACGCCCTCGACGGCGGCGGCGGCGTGGTGGTCGTCGGCCAGGAGAACCCGCCGTCGGTCTACGGCGACTTGCTACTGGTCGAGCCCCAGGGCGTCGGCACCAACCCGGGCGTCCGCGTCGCCGACGACCCCCTCGTGCGCGGCATCGAGTTCCCGCCGCCGGAGGAGTATCTCGTCGGGTCGCTCAGCTCCGGCGAGGCGGTCGTCTCGGCGACCGACGGAACGCCGCTCGTCGCCACGGAGGAGCGCGGCGACGGCCGCGTCCTCTACTACGGCTACCTCGACGACCGGACCTCGTTCAGGTACAACTACCAGTATCCGGTGTTCTGGAAGCGCGCCGTGTTCTGGCTCTCGGGGCGCGCGCCGCTCCCGGAACTGAACCGCGAGACGGGCGCGCGACTGCGCTTCTCGGAACCGACGACAGTCGAGACGCCGGACGGCGAGGTGACCGACGCGGTGGTGTCGATGGACCGGGTCGGCTACTACCGGACCGGGAGCCGGGCCGTCGGGGCGTCGCTCCTCTCCGCGTCCGAGTCGGCCGTCGACGCGGAACCGCTCTCCCGGCGGAGCGACGCCGCCGAGGTGGTCGCCCGCGAGGAGGCCCAGACGGTGCCGCGCCCGCTGACCGACTGGGTCGTGCTCGGCGCCCTCGGCGTGATGGTCGTCGAACTCGCCTACATGAAGCGACGGGGTGACATCTGATGCCCGCGACGGCCCTCCCGAACGGGACGACGGTCGGCGTCGAGCAGGTCTGGCCGCTCCTCGTCCTCCCGGTGGCGCTGGCGGCCGTCTGGTACCTGCTCTTCCGGCGGCGCGGGTCGAGCACCGCCTCCACGCGGAGTCGCGCG
>JBDGSQ010000042.1:0-9041 GCA_042217455.1 Haloferacaceae archaeon
GAAAGCGGGTGGTGCGAGCGGGCGTGGTGTAGGGACGTGGTGAGCGGGCGTGGTGGGCGTCAGTTGTCGAACCGCGCCTGCACGAACGGCTGTGCGTTCTCGATGTCGCCGAGGCGGGAGTCAGAGAGGAGCACGGCCTCGGTCTCGTCGATGGGGACCGAGAGGCTGATCTCTTTCGTCCGGCCGTAGCGTCCCTTCGAGACCACCACCGCGTTGACGATGCCGAGCATGTCGAGTTCGCTGATGAGGTCCGTGACCCGGCGCTGGGTGAGCACGTCGGCGTCGATCTCCTCGCAGAGGCGCTTGTAGATGTTGAACACCTCGCCGGTGTTGATGTTGTGGACCCCGTTTTTCTCCAGGAGGATTATCGAGAACAGGACGATCTTCGACTGCGTCGGGAGGGTGCGTACGACCTCGACGACGCGGTCGAGTTCGATCTTGTCCTGTGCCTTCCGGACGTGCTGTTCTTCGACGGTGTCTGCCTGACTGCGCTCTGCGAGTTCGCCGGCCGTCCGGAGGAGGTCGAGCGCGCGCCGGGCGTCGCCGTGTTCCTGCGCCGCGAAGGCCGCACACAGCGGAATCACGTCGTCGGTCAGCGCACCGTCTTTGAACGCGACGTCGGCGCGGTGCTGGAGGATGTCCCGCAGCTGGGTCGCGTCGTAGGGCGGGAAGACGATCTCCTCCTCGCCGAGGCTGGATTTGACCCGCGGGTCGAGGAAGTCGGTGAACTTCAGGTCGTTCGAGATGCCCATGATGGAGATGCGGGAGTTGTCCAGTTCGGAGTTCATCCGCGAGAGGTTGTAGAGCGTGTCGTCGCCAGATTTCTCGACGAGTTTGTCTATCTCGTCGAGCATGATGACCACGACGCGTTCGTGGTAGTCCACCGCGTCGAAGAACGTCGAGTAGACGCGGTCCGTCGGCCACCCGGTCATCGGAACGGTCTCCATCTCCTCGCGGTCGGTCTCGAACTCCTCGATCCGGTCGTCTATCTCCGCGAGGGAACCGAACTGCGTGCTCGCGAGCGACCCGGACTCGGAGGTGACGCGCGAGCGGAGGTCGCGGAGGTGGTCGAGTCGCCGGTCGATGAGGTCCTGGTTCTTCTCGATGAACTTGTTCGCGAGTTGCGCGAGCACGCGGTACTGCGTGTCCGTCACCTCGCAGTTGATGTACTCGACCTCACAGGGGACGTCGTACTTCTGGGAGGTCGACTCCAGTTCCTGACTGACGAACTTCGCGCTCGCCGTCTTGCCCGTCCCGGTCTTCCCGTAGATGAGTATGTTCGACGGCGTCTCGCCCCTGAGGGCCGAGACCAGAATCGTCGCCATCTGATTTATCTGCTCGGTCCGGTGGGGTAACTCGTGTGGCGTGTAAGACGGTCTGAGAACTTCCTTGTTCTCGAATATCGGCTCGCCGGCGAGCAGGTCGTCGAAGAGTCCCTTGCTGTCGCCGTCGTCGAGAACCACCTCGTCCAGCCCGACGTCCATGCCGTCCGCGCCCCCGTCGACGTCTCCGCTCCGGTGGCTGTCCTCGCGTTCGGTGTCGGTTCCAGTGGCGATGTCGGCGACGACCCCTGTTTCGGTTCCAGCTCCGGTGTCGGTCCCCGACTCGGCACCGGTCGAGCCACTCACGTCGTGCTGTTCGTTCGTGACGTCGTGCTGTTCGTTCGTGACGTCGTGCTGTTCGTTCGTGACGTCGTGCTGTTCGTTCGTGACGTCGTGCTGATCGGTGTAGTCGGACTCGTTCTCGTCACTCCCGTCTACGTCCTCGTCCTCGTCGCCGGCGCGCTGCTCCGTTCGGCCGTCCTCGGTTCGATTTGTCCCCGGTGGTTCGTCGTCTTTCTCCATGTCAGCACCCCCTCGTTTCAAGTGGAAATCGCACCGCGCTATCGAGAGAACTACGGGAAGAACCCCGTAGACGGCACTTTTCCTCCCAATTCGATGTTTCGGTGCGTCCAGATGATGCAGACGAAGCAGAAGAACAGATGGTACAAAAACCTTTCTTATCCAGCACCGGTTCGCCGATGCCAGGCGCTCTCGTCTCTCTCCGGACCCTCGGCGGAGTGACGCAGGACGGCCATCTTCGAGATAACTGTCGATGAACTATACATTCAGTCCCCGAGCTCGGGCCTACGTGAGCAGACTGAGAGGTCGGAGAGCGGTGCCGGTACATGACATTCTGTTTGCAAGAGACGGTCGTCGCCGCATCGGCTCCTCGAAACCTGTCAGAGTCGGCGGAAACCGGGAGGGTGCCCCCCACCCCTTCGTTTCGGGTGGAACACCACGAGAGGGGTGGGTGGGGGGAGGGGGCACTTCGAAACCACGCATCTTTATGTTATAGCAAACCAAACAACAACTATGGGACAGAGTATTCATATTATTCTAGTACCTTTTCTCCCTGAGTAAACGTCGTCATCTAGTTCGAACTAGACGTTCTCCGGTCACGCGACGTCGCCGGGGGGTCGCTCACGGGTGTTCCACTCGAAACAAAGGGGTGGGGGGTGACGGGCTCGCCGTCGATCTCCCATCTCGGCGGTCGACCCACCGTCGACCCCGCACCCGGGTAGTCCACCCACCGGGAATCCCGCATCCGGGCGGTCGACCCACGGTCCGTCCCCAGTTCGTCCGAGCCGATCGGGTCGCCGCCGGCGTTTGCACCCCAGTCGCGTCCGTATTTCGACTGCGTGTTCGTGCCTCACTGCGTGTTCGTGCCTCACTGCGTGTTCGTGCCACCTGTGACGTGAATTCGACCCACAGACCTCTCGGGCCATCGCACAGTTCCGGGGCCAGATTGATACTGACACGTTCTCACACGCGAGGAGACAGGTTCGGACCCGGTACGGCGTGACGAACGATGTACGACCGCCCCCGCACGCGACTGGAACCTCGAAATTTCCACCTTCTAACATGTGTGTTTCCGCATCTGTGTCTGACGCAGTACTTAAGTTACCCCGGCTAAGTTCTATCCGCATACGCCCCTCCAGAACGTGTCCGGACGGGCGGGAGGACAGGATGGGATTGTTTACAAGTCTCAGAGACAGCATCTCACGGGTTACAGACCGGCTGTTCTCGGAGAGCGAGCCGAAGCGGATCGGAATCTACGGTCCGCCCAACGCCGGAAAGACGACCCTCGCGAATCGAATCGCTCGAGACTGGACCGGAGACGCCGTCGGTCCGGAGAGTCAGATCCCGCACGAGACTCGCCGCGCGCGTCGAAAGGAAAACGTCGAGATCGAGCGCAACGGGAAGATGGTCACCATCGACATCGTCGACACGCCGGGCGTGACGACGAAAGTCGACTACAAGGAGTTCCTCGACCACGACCTGGAGAAAGAGGATGCCGTCCGTCGCTCCCGCGAGGCCACCGAGGGCGTCGCCGAGGCGATGCACTGGCTTCGCGAGGACGTCGACGGCGTCCTCTACGTCCTCGACTCCACCGAGGACCCGTTCACGCAGGTGAACACCATGCTCATCGGCATCATCGAAAGTCAAGACCTCCCGGTCCTCATCTTCGCCAACAAGACGGACAAAGACGAGTCGAACGTCCAGCGGATATCGAACGCGTTCCCCCAGCACGAGACGGTTCCGCTCTCGGCGCTCGAAGGTGACAACATGGACGAAGTGTACGACAAAATCGCGGAGTACTTCGGGTGAGTACGATGCCCGAAGCGACTTCAACAGACGACGGCGTTCAGATAGACCTCATCAGCGGTGCCCGGATGGACGGCCTCGCGAGCATGGAGAAGATTCGGCTCATCCTCGACGGCGTCCGAGAGGGCAACATCGTCATCCTCGAGGAGGGGCTCTCTCCGGAAGAGGAGTCGAAGCTCATCGAGGTGACGATGACCGAGATCAGTCCGGACGAGTTCAACGGCATCGAGATCGAGACGTACCCGAACTCACAGACGGCAGAGCAGGGCTTCCTCGACCGACTGATGGGTCGTCACTCCACGCACAAACTCACCGTCATCGGGCCGGCGAACCAGATAGAAACCCTAGAGAAAGACGAGGACTTCATCAGCGCACTCGTCTCTCGGAAGTAGATGCCCCACCAGTGTACCAACTGCGGGAAGGTGTTCGACGACGGCTCGAAAGAGATGCTGTCGGGGTGTCCGGTCTGTGGGGGAAACAAGTTCCAGTTCCGCCCCGCCAGACCCGATGACGGTCCGTCGAGCGGGGAGTCGGCGGACGAGCGAACGCCGGGCGAGTCGACTGCACCGACGAGCGGTTCGGCCGAGGGGACGGCGGAGTCGAACGCGGATTCTCCCCGAACGACTCCGAACCACCCACGGGAGACGACGCCCACCCGCGAGGAGACGACGGCCGCCGGTGACGACCGACGGGGCGAACCGGCGTCGTCCGCCGAATCGCGAGCGGAGGGGAACCGGGGCAGTCGCCGCCGGACAGACGCCGCCCGCGAGGGCGAGGTCGAGGTGGAAGACAGGGCACAGGCGAGCGCCCGAAGCGACGTCGTCTCCCCGGACGAGCTGGAAGCGATGGCCGACGAGACGGCGGAGTCGCGGGTCCCGCCTGAGGACGTCGACGGGAACGTCATCGAACCCGAGACGGAGGAGCGGCCGGGCCTCGAGGAGCTCCGCGAGGAACTGAACAACCAGTTCGAGAGCATCAAGGTCCTCAACCCCGGCCAGTACGAGCTGAATCTGATGGAACTGTACGACCGGGAGGAGTACATCATCTCACTCCGCGAGGACGGACGCTACGTCATCGAGGTGCCGGACACCTGGCGCGACGCCGAGGAGTGAACGCCGCCCGGGTCCGGTCGGTAGTTCGTGAACGTCGACCGAGGTCGACGGCGACGGGAGCGAGTTCCGTCAGAAACTGACAGCGACGGAAGCGAGTTCCGAACGGAGTCGACCACAATGTTTTACACCCCGGGTCGAGAACGTTGCCTCCCCACCTGGCGACGTGGGCGACGAACGGGTATCGATTCGCCCCGCAGGCGGCCCCGCACTCGTGAACGCGTCTCCGTACCAGAGAGCGACGATACCTTCTCGTTTCGACTGGAACTCTACTGATTTCGAACGATTCGTACCCGGGCTCCCTCGTTTCGCCTCCACCTGAAATCACCGTCGTGTCGCAGTCGACGAGTTCGTGGCCCGCTGGGCTGTCGACGACGTCGTCGCACCGGTGGTTCCCCGAGACGACAGCGCTCGCGGCGGCAGGGAGTACCGGCGACCCCACGAGGGTTCCTAAAACGGTTTCACGCTGGCACCCGTTCGGTACCATCGAATGTTGCAGTCCCTGCAGGAACGAACGCGCGCGATGCAGGACCGGGCGCGCGCGACGCTGATGCTGTTTCCCGCCCTTCTCGCCAGACTCGGTCTCGTCGACCGCGAGAAGGGCTCACGGGCGTTCGACCTCGCCGTTCCGGTGATGGTCACCGGCGGCATGCGGACCCTCCTCCGCGTCGCCGACTTCTTCATGGTCGGTATCGCGATGGGCGAGTCCGCGGTGGCGGCCCTCGAGTTCGGCTTCCAGTACTACTTCATCCCGTTCGGACTCGCGCTCGCCCTCACCAGTGGGACGATAAGCGTCGTCTCTCGATTCAAGGGCGCAGACGACCACCGGCGGGCCGACTTCGCCATCAAGCAGTCGCTGTGGCTCTCGCTCATCATCTCGATACCCATCACGCTCGTGACGTGGTTCTACGCCGAACCGCTCATCGACCTCCTGACGAACGACCCCCGCGCCATCCAGCTCGGGGCCGTCTACCTCCGAATCGTCATGCTCTCGGTCGTCTTCCGATTCTGGAGTATGATTGCCGCACGCGCGCTCGCCGGCAGCGGCGACACGCGGACGCCGATGTACGTCCGTCTGGTCACGCTCCCGACGAACATCGCGCTCAACGCACTGCTCATCTTCGGGCTCTTCGGCTTCCCCGAACTGGGCGTCGCGGGCGCGGCGTGGGGGACCGCCGCCGCGAACACGCTCGCCGCGACCATCTTCTTCGCGCTCCTCGTTTCGGGGCGGCGCGAGGTCCAGTTGCACCTCGGCGGCAAGCAGTGGGACACCGACGTCGCGAAGGAGATCGTGCGCGTCGGCCTCCCGCTGGCCGGGACCCGCCTGTCGCGGACGCTCGGTCGGTTCCCGTTCCTGTTCATCCTCGCCATCCTCGGGACCGACGTGGTGGCGGCCTACGCAATCGGCCGTCGGGTCATCCTGCTGGCGATGATGCCCGCGTGGGGCTACTCCACCGCGTCGAGTACGCTCGTCGGGCAGAGCATCGGCGCCGGCGAGGAAGACGAGGCGGAGGCCTACGGCTGGCAGACGCTCAGAATCGCGCTGGCGACCCAGTTGCTCATCGCCGCGCTCCTCGTTTTCACCGCGCGCTACATCGCGCTCGCGTTCGGGGCGGCGAACCTCGGGCTCACGACCACCTTCATCCGCGTGTTCGGCCTCGGAGTCGCCGGATTCAGCGTCTCGCGGACCTTCCGCGGAGCCCTCCGCGGGGCGGGCGACACCCGCTGGCCGTTCTACGGGAGCCTCCTCGGCACCTACGTCGTTCGACTCCCACTCGCGGCGCTCGCCCTTCCGGTCGGCCACGCCATCACCGTCTTCGGGTTCTCGTTCTCGCCCGGCCTCGGGCTCGGCCTCGTGGCCGTCTTCGCGGCGATTCTCGGGGGCATGTACACCCGGGCGCTGGTCAACACTGTGCGGTACTGGAGCGAGGCGTGGAAGGACGTCGCCCGCGAGTCCGACGTCGGTGCAGCGGCGGACTGACGGGTGGAGGCAGACCGGCGTCCGGATCCACCGCATCGAGTCTCAGTCCGGGTTGCTGCTGCCGGTTCTCGGTGTCCGGGTTGCTGCTGCCGGTTCCGGGTGGGTACGACCGGTTTCTCAGTGTTCGGGTGCGTACTGAAGCTTTTAAGCGCCAGCGCTGTGACCACCCGACCATGAGTCAGGCGACCAAGATCGTACTCGGCACAGTCGGCGTTGCAGGATTCCTGGCCATCGCGCTCATGCTCGTGTTCGTCCTCTGATGTTCACCCGGCGGACGCTCCCCGATGACCTGGAGGCGGTGCGTGCGGCCCACGCACCGGACGCACTCGTCCTCGACACCGAACGCGACTTCGAGACGCTTCCTCCCGCCGTCGCGGAGGACCTCGGCCTCCTCGTGGACTCGCTCGACCCGGCGGCCTACCCGGGCGAGTGGCTCCCGGACGACGCCCCAGACGTACTGCGTCGGTACGCGGGGTCGGACTTCACGGTCGGGATGCCGGGCGACGGGACGGTCACGTGGACCCGTCAGACGGTCCCGCCGACGGTGCTCGTCAAGGCGAGGGCGGAGGGGACGCCGGAGGACTTCCTGGACTTTCTCGTCGCGGAGGCGTTCGTACAGGTCGGACTCGACGTGCCGGAGCACTTTCTCCCCTTCTTCGGCGAGCGGTACCGCCTACTCGACGACGCGATTCCGCTCGGCCCCGGCGACGTCTACCAGATCGCCACCGCGCTCTACGAGGGGTGGCTCGGACTCCAGACCCGAGCCGTCTTCGCCGACTGGGAGTCCGACCTCCCCAGACTACACGCAGCGTGGGTCGACGCCGGGGAGCGACTGACCGACCGCCTCGACGACCTGCCGGGAGCGGTCGCCCGCGGCGAGACGGACTTCGCGGACGCGACCGAGTTCGCGTGCGCGGCCATCAAACACGACCTCGAGCTCCCGGCCCCCTTCGCCGCTCTCGAAACGAAGGCGTACCGCGAGTACGGGGCCGAGTACGCCGTCCGCTGGGCCGAGAAGACGTTCGAGCGACTCCGCGAGTGACCGGCGGTCGGTGGACGGCAGTCGGTGGCCGGTGCTCGATGACCGGTCACCGTCGCGTCTCGACTGTCCGGCCGGACCGGCCCGCCTGCTCGCCCGTGTCGGTCAGAATCGGTAGTCGTCCTGCCGGTCGTCTTCGATGGCCGGGTCCTGCTGGTCATCGACGGTCTGTGTGAACAGGTCCTCGTTCGGTTCCTGTGTCGACCCGTCGCCGGTGTCGTACGCGGAGACCCCCATCGAGAGGAGTTCTTCGACCGCCTGCTCTCGGTTCAGGAACTCGCCGTCCTCGACGAGTCGGTCGATGTCGCTCTCGATCCTGTCGGGAACCGTCACCTCGACCTCTGGCATGGACCAACGTATCGGCTCCGCGGTCGTTAATGCTTGGTTCTGTCAGACGTGTGACGACGGTTCGCACACCGACCGACTGCTCGGCCTCCGGCATGCCGCTCACTTCTCGGCTCCCGGCATGCCGCTCACTTCTCGGCCCCCGGCAGCCGTCTCAGAATTCGGTGGTCACACTGCCGTCGACGTGGAGGTCGACGACGCCGTCGAAGAGAGCGCGAAATCGGTCGAGGGTCGCCTCGTCGTGGACCTCCTTCGAGAGGTGAAAGAGCCCGACTGCGTCGTGTTCGGAAAGCAGGTCGAGGAAGTCCTGCGTCGCGTCGAAGACGCGGTCCTCGTCGGCGTAGTATATCAGTTCGGTCAGCGAGTCGACGCTGATGCGCACTTTCCCGTCGTGGGTTTCGAGGAACTCCCGCGTCTTGGCCACGATGTCGTCGACGTCGTCCGGGGCGGCGACGTAGTGGACGTTCGACTGCTTCCGGCGGGAGTATCCGCGTTCGACCGAGAGCGAATCGAGGATGACGGCCCGCGACTCGTCGACGTCGTAGTGTTCGAGTTTCTGTTCGACTTCGCGGGCCGTGGTCCGCGTCGAGACGACGAGAAAGTGATCCGTGTCGGTCTTGAGAAAGTCGGTGTCGATGCGGTCGGTTTCGCCGATGCTCGGGTGGAGGAGAAGCAAGCCTGTCCCGCCAGGAATGGTCGACGGGGCGCTCTCGATGGCAAGACGGTACTCCATGCAGTCGTGTTCGCTTCAGGTTACTTAAGCGTGAGGTACGTGGCCCTCGCGGGGTCGGGGCCGGCGGTCACTCCCGACGTCGTTCGACGTCGACTCGCTGGCGGTGCCCCGGTCGATTCGACGGTGGGTCACTTCCGGCCGAATCGACGGTAGGGCACTACTTGCCGGTTCGGCCCGTAGGTACCTG
>JBDGSQ010000072.1:0-8935 GCA_042217455.1 Haloferacaceae archaeon
CTCTCTCGGAGGCTGTCTAACTTCGGTAAAGAAGCCACCAGAACTGCCGGTCTTTGCCTATAATGCAGGCAAGCAAGAACACTCGCTTCGCGTCATGCTAAGCAGTCCAGGGAGTACGGCCGTCGAAGGACTCCCTCGCTCGAATACTCGCGTTCTAGAACCGAGTGAGACGGAGTTGATGGAAACCGCTGAACAGACAGACGTAGATATTACGGTGTATTTTGAGGATGAGGGAATACGAGGGTCAACAGACAGCCTTGAAGTCCGCTCTGGGACGGCAACGTACTCAGAGAACGGGTATCTTGCTGTGGTTTACGATGAGCCGATAGATGGGGAATACGTCCACCTTACAACTCTCCCCGAAAACGAGGACTAAGATACGACTGTAACGTGGGAGGTTCGTGAAACCCAGTCACTGTAGTTGTCGCCCGGTGGGACTCTTCGAGGGTGCTACAGCCACCCACTCTATTCAACAAGCCAGTTCTGTCAACCGACGAGGAGGTGAACAGAGCCGGGTCACCGGAACTCGAACCCGTCGAGCGCGAACGCCACGGCGACGTCGCTCGGGCGCTCCTCGGCGGCGAGGTCCGGCACCCGAATCGTCAGCCGACCGTCCGCGTCCACGTCGTGTCCGACGGTGCCGTGACCGAGCAGTTCGACCGTCCCGTCGCCGGTCACCTCGACCGACTCCAGTTCGAGCGCGCCCTCCGGCCACCCCATCACCAGCGCGTACACCGTCTCGCCGTCCTTCGAGCGCGTGTAGCGGACGTCCTCGGGGGAGTAGGTCGGCTCGTCGAGGAAGTGCCCGCCCTCCTCGATGCGGGTCGGCCCCTCGCCGAAGACGTCCCAGGGACGCGTCTCGAAGATGGCCTCGCCGTGGGTGTCGAGCCAGTCGCCGACGGCGAGCAGCACCTCCCGCTGGCCCTCGGGAATCGTGCCGTCCGCGCGCGGCCCGAAGTTCAACACCAGACAGCCGTTCTTGCTCACGACGTCGACGAGTTCGTGAATCACCGTCCGCGGGGACTTGAGGTCGTCCTCGGCGCTCTCGACGTGACACCACCCCTGCTCGGTGACGGAGTCGTCGGTGAGCCACGCGCGGTCGAGTTTCTCGTTCGGTCGCCCGCGTTCGAAGTCCTCTACGCTCACGTCGAGCGGGAGTTCGCGGTTCTTCGCGGTGACGACCGGGTCGCGGTCCGTCCCCGCGGCGGCGTTGAAGTAGTGCGCGAGGTACCGCCGGCGGTGGTCCTCCGATATCGTCGGCAGCGTGCCGTCGTGGTATATCAGGTCGGGCTCGTGGGCGTCGATGACCTCGGCGAGTTTCGCCAGCCACAGGTCGTCGAAGTCGTCGACGTCGCCGTACATCACGCGGTCGGGGTACCCCTCGGTCACCGACGGGAAGTTCTCGTAGGCGAACTCGTAGTACTGCCTCGTGCGGGCGTGGTGGAAGGAGGTGACGAACTTCAGGCCACGGTCCCGGACCGCGCGCCCGAACGCGCCGACGAGGTCCCGCTCCGGGCCGCGGTCGCCCGCGTTCCACGGGTTGACCGCGGAGTCCCAGTTCGACCAGCCGTCGTGGTGTTCCGCCGTGAGACCGGCGAAGCGCGCGCCGGTCCGCTCGAACAGGTCCGCCCAGGCGTCCGGGTCGAACTCCTCGGCGCCGAAGTCGGGGACGAACGCCTGGTAGGGGTACTCGTCCGGTTCGCCGTACGTCTCGACGTGGTGGGGGTACACGGGGTCCGACCAGCCCAGGCCCTCGCGGTCGCCCTGCTCGGGGTCGGTCTTGTACATCCAGTGGGGGTACCACTCCGTGTCGTAGGCGGGCACGGAGTAGACCCCCCAGTGGCAGTAGAGGCCGAACTTCGCGTCGCGGAACCACTCCGGGGCCGCGTCGTGTTCGCTCAGCGAGTCCCACTCCGGGTCGTACGGCCCGTCGTCGACGACCGCCCGCGCGTTCTCGACCGCGTCGGCGACCGCCGCCCGGAACGCCGCCGCGCTCTCCGGCGCTCGCGTCCCCTGGCTCTCGTCGTCGCTTGCCATGGGTGGACCTCGGCGAAGCGGCGCTTCAAACGTCCGGTCGGAGCAATTCCGTCCGCTTGTCCCCGCCGGAAGCGGCGGCGGGAGGCGGGCGTCGGCGATCAGTCGGCGCGGCGGTACAGGCCCACCTCGCTGACGGTGGGACAGACGCGGGCGCCGGTGACGCGGAGGCGGAGCGCGTCGACGGTGCGCTCCTCGAAGCGGAGGATGCGCTTGTAGCCGACCGTCTCCGCCGTCCCGAGTTCGACCCACTCGCCGTCGGGCGTCCGCCCCTCGAGTTCGACGCCCGTGATGCGCTGGCCGCGGGCGCCGATGGCCTCCTGGACGACCGCGACGTCGCCGGTTCGCGGTTCTGGCAGCGTCAGGGTCAGCGTCCCCGTCTCCTGCCAGTCGTCAGTCATCCAGTACGCCGCGGGGTCCGCCGCGAGGACGTTGCCCGGCCCGTAGGCGTCGGGGTCGTCGTCGCGGACGCCGGAGGCCTCGGCGTCCGCGCCCGCGGTGAGGTCCTCGTCGAACGTCTCGCGGAGGTGGTCGCCGAGTCGCTCGAGCATCTCGACGTCCCCCTCGGGGACGCGCCCGCTCGGGGCGGGCGCGAGGTTGAGCAGGAGCACGGAGTTGCCGCCGACGGTCCGGTACCAGATGTCGCGGACGTCGTCGAGGTCGAACCGTGGGTCCTTCTCGCTGTGGTAGAACCAGCCGGGGCGGACGGTCGTGTCCGTCTCCGAGGGGTACCAGGCGAACTCCTCGGCCTCGGCCAGCAGGTCGTCGCCGGGGAAGTCCATGTCGGTGAGGTCGTAGTCGGCGTCAACGACGCTGTCGGCGCCGGGCGGGAGCGGGACGACGCTCCACTCCGCCTCGCGGGTGTCGCCGGCCTCGTTGCCACACCAGCGCACGTCCGGGCCGTTGATGGAGATGACCGCCTCGGGCGCCAGTTCGCGGATGAGGCGGTACCACTCGTGGTTCTGGTACTCCTGGGTGTCGCCCTGTGTCTCCTCGGGGTGGGCGCCGTCGAACCACACCTGGTGGACGGGGCCGTACTCGGTGAGCAACTCGAACAGCTGGCTCGCGAAGTAGGCGTTGTAGTCGTCGACCTCGAGGGTGAACTCGCGGTCGTCGACGTGCTCGCGGTCGGCGGGGAGCGGAATCGTCCGCTCGCGCACCTCGCTGCCGTTCCCGTACCGCCCGCCCTCGACGACGGCCTCGTGGATGTCGGCCGGCGAGAGGTACAGGCCCAGTTTCAGGCCGTGGCGCCGGCAGGCGTCCGCGAGTTCGCGCACCACGTCGCCCTCGCCGTCGCGCCACTCGCTCTCGGCGACCGAGTGGTCGGTGTACCGGCTCGGCCACAGGCAGAACCCGTCGTGGTGTTTCGCGGTGAGCGTGACTATCTCCATCCCCGCCGCCTTCGCGGCGCGGACCCACTGGTCGGCGTCGAGGTCCTCCGGGGCGAAGACGTCCGGGTCCTCCTCGCCGGTCCCCCACGCGCGGTCGGTGAAGGCGTTCGGTCCGTAGTGGACGAAGGCGTTGAACTCGCAGCGCTGCCACGCCAGTTGCCGGGGAGAGGGCCGCACCTCGGTCGCCTGCCGCAACTGGTCGCGGGTCAGGACCGTCTCCGAATCGTCGTCCATGCACTGGCGACGGCGCCCCACGGTGATTAATCTTCGTCACGGTCCCGCGTGCGGTCAGGGACCGTCGACCCGCTCCTCCGGCGGGATGAACGACCCGACGGAGACGGTGTACAGCGTCACCGTCGCCACCCGGAGGAGGTAGGAGACGAGGACGGCGAGGGGGGCGAAGATGACGCCGGCGGCGACGCTGACGACGGCCGGGAGCCACGCGGCCGGGAGCGTCGGCGACAGCCCCGACCCCGTGTACGCCAGCGCGAGGTAGAAGGTGACGAGGACGGCGACGACGCCCGTGTAGATGAGCCGCCGGGAGAGGCGCGCGAGGTCCTGCTGGATGGCCAGCGTCTTGAAGAACTGGCGGATGGTCGCGACGCTCTTCAGCAGTTCGAGGCTGGCGTCGAGGTCGTCGGCGACGTCCCCGGGGACGCGGTCGCCGTAGGTGCTCTGGAGGTGGCGCGTGTCGTCTATCTGGTCGGCGTACTCGGTCCCCAGCGAGATGACGAGCACCTCGAAGGTGCTCTGACTGTCCTCGGCGGTCGCGAGGTGGTCGGCGTAGTCGACGAGCGCCGCGGTGTAGGACGCGAAGTCGTCGACTGCGTCGTCGTCGAGGTCGTCCATCGACTCGGTGTTCCGGTCGAGGCTCGCCGCCCGCTCCTCGAGGGTCGAGCCGACGAGCGCGAGGAACGACCCCGGGTCGTTGGGACTGGTGTTCACGCCGGCGACGTCCTCGACGCTCCGGCGGAACTCGAGGTTCCCCTCGAGGCGGTCGGTCAGGTCCGCCGGGGAGCCGAACACCCGCGAGAGGATGAGCTGGTTGATGGACAGCGTGACGGTCACGATGGTCGCGAGCGCGCCGAGCGTCCCGCTCCCGAGCACCGTGGACAGGTTGCTCTGCGGGCCGACGTACACGGCATCCGTGACGACGAGGAGCGCGGTCAGGGCGGCGACTCCGACCGCTATCCCGCCGGCGAGGACGGTCCGGCTCCCCGTCAGCAGGACCCAGCGGCGGAGCGGGTCGGACGCGCCGCCGGACCGGTGCGAACCAGTCTGGTCCATCGAGTCCCGAGAGACTGGACGCGCGACGGGGATAAGTCGGGTGGCCGCCGCGGTCCGGGGCCCGCGGGGTACGGCCACACTGAAGGCGACGCCCGCCGAAAGTGCGACGGAGATTCGACTCATGGACTCCGAACAGAGAGGCGGCCTGCGCGATGGCGACGTCGTCGGGGCGTACGTCGCGGACCGCCGTCTCCCGGACGACGGGATACCGGCGGAGAAGCTGACCCACGTCTACTACGCGTTCGCGGACGTCGAGGACGGCGTCCTCGCGGAGGAGGGCGACGAGATAGACGGACTGGTCGCGCTCCGCGAGCGGAACCCCGACCTGAAGGTGCTCGTCTCCGTCGGGGGGTGGAACCGCTGCGAGGAGTTCCCCGAGATGGCGGCGACGGAGGCGAACCGGCGGCGGTTCGCGGAGAGCGCCGTCGGGTACGTCCGCGAGCACGACCTCGACGGCGTCGACTACGACTGGGAGTTCCCCGACGAGGAGGAGGCCGGAGACTTCACGGCGATGCTGCGGACGCTCCGCGAGGAGCTCGACGAGGCGGGCGAGGAGGACGGCCGGGAGTACCTGCTCACGTCGGCGCTGAGCAACCGCCCGGAGCACCTCGCCGGCGTCGAACTCGGGGTCGTCCACGAGTACCTCGACCTGGTGAACGCGATGACCTACGACATGCAGGCCGGCGAGGGAAGCCACCACACGAACCTGTACACCTCGCCGCTGAACCCGCGGTTCAGCGTCGCCGAGACCGTCGAGGACTTCTTCGACGCCGGCGTCCCGCGGGAGAAACTCGTCGTCGGGAGCGGGTTCTACTCCCGCGGGGCCGAGCGCGTCGGCTACGAGACGCTCGTCGAGGAGTTCGTCGACCGGGACGGGTACGAGCGGGAGTGGGACGACGTGGCGAAGGCGCCGTACCTGAGCCGCGGCGAGGAGTTCGTCGGCTACGACGACCCCGAGTCGGTCCGGCGCAAAGTCGACTACCTCCGGGAGGAGGGCCTCGCCGGCATCATGTTCTGGCAGTACGGCCACGACGCCGAGCGCAACGAACTGCTCGACGCCATCTACGAGCGGATGGCCGAGACGGCGAGAGGACCGTAGGCGGCGGGCGACGCCCGGCCTACGCCGGCGGCGTCACGCGGAGGACGAAGACGTGCTCGAGGCCGTCGGGCCGCTCGTCGGGCAGAGACACCCGGAGGGCGTCCCCGTCGACGGCCCAGTCGACGTCGGCGTCGGCGCCGAGCAGTTCGACCGCGTCGGGTTCGACCGGCGCCCCCCCGCGCTCGCGGCCGGAGACCCGGCGGTTGAGACTCGTCTCCACCTCGACGGTGCCGTCGTCGGGCCAGTCCATCACGAACACGTACCCCTCGTCGCCGCGGCGGGTGAACCGCAGGTCCTCGGCCGTGAACTCGACGGCGGAGGCCTCCTCGAACTCCCCGGAGGTCACCTCCGTCGGCCCCTCGCCGAAGACCCACCACGGCCGCGACCCTGTGACCGCCTCGGCGTTGGTTTCGAGCCAGTCGCCGAACCCGCGGAGGCGGTCGACCGCGCCCTCGGGGAGCGCGCCGTCGGGGCGCGGGCCGACGTTCAGCAGCGTGCAGCCGTTCTTGCTGACGCGGTCGACGAACCCGGAGACGAGCGTGTCGACGGACTTGAAGTCGGGGTCGGAAACGTACCCCCACGACGCCCGGTCGACCGACGTGTCGGTCAGCCACGGGACGACCGAGAGGTCCTCGCGTCGCGAACGCTCGTAGTCGAGGACGCCGACGCCCGGCGGCAGGTTGCGCTTGTGCGCGATGCCCACGTCCGTCCCCCACTCGTCGGCGCGGTCGTAGTAGCCCGCGACCACCTCGCGGCGGTACTCGTCGTGGGCGACGAACGCCTCGTTGCCCCACCCGAAGTCGAACCAGAGCAGGTCCGGGCGGTAGCCGTCGAGCACCTCGAACACCTTGTCGCGCCAGTCCTCGTAGTAGGCCTCCGGCGGGTCCTCGCCCTCCTCGTGTGGCGGGCCGTACAGGCCGGCGTACTCGGGGTCGGTCGTGTCGTAGGCCTCGTCGCGGGGGTAGTACCACCAGTTCCAGGCGTGGTGGAACGCGGCGACGAACTTCATGTCGTGGTCGCGGACGGCCGCCGCGACCTCCCCGAGGACGTCCCGCTCGGGGCCCATCTCCGCCGCGTTCCACTCCGTGAGGTCGCTGTCCCACAGCGCGAACCCGTCGTGGTGGATGGCCGTGACGCCGACGTACTCCGCGCCGGCCTCCGCACAGAGGGCCGCCCACCGGTCGGCGTCGAACTCCTCGCCGTGGAACTCGGGGACGAACTCGCGGTAGCCGAACTCAGAGGGGTCGCCGTACGTCTCGACGTGGTGGTCGTACGCGTCGGAGTCCTCGTCGTACATCTGCCGGGGGTACCACTCGCTCCCGTAGGCGGGCACGGAGTAGGGCCCCCAGTGGAAGTAGACGCCGAACTTCGCGTCCGCGAACCACTCGGGCACGGGCCGCTCCAGGTCCTCCCAGTCGGGGAGGTCGGTTTCTCCCATGCGCTCCTACCGGGTGCCCCGGGGCAATAAATCTGGACCCGAGCGGCGCCGCCCGCGGCCGGCGCGTGACGCAACGATTTTGTGACGCGGTGACGAGCCACGGACGATGCGAGCCGCGCGATACCACGGCGAACACGACCTCCGCGTCGAGGACGTCGACCCGCCCGACCCGGGCGACGGCGAGGTGCTGGTCGACCTCAGGACCGCCAGCGTCTGCGGGAGCGACGTCAACTACCTGAAGGGGAAGACGTCGCCCGCGAACAGCCCCATCACGCTGGGCCACGAGGGCGCGGGCGTCGTCGCCGAGGTCGGCGCGAACGTCGACTCCGTCGACCCGGGCGACCGGGTTGTCGTCCACTACGTCGAGTCGTGTGGGACCTGCCGGCCGTGCAACAGGGGCCACGACAACCGCTGTCGGAACCGCCAGTCCGTCGGCCACCACGTCGACGGCACCTTCGCGGAGGCCGTCGCCCTCCCCGAGCGCGCGGTGATGGCGCTCCCCGAGGAGGTCCCCTTCTCGTGGGGCTCGGTCGCCGGCTGTGCGGTCTCGACGGCGTACCACGCCCTCGACCGGGCGGACGTCCGCCCCGGCGACACGGTCGTGGTGTTCGGCGCCGGCGGCGTCGGCCAGCACGCGGTCATGTGGGCCGACTTCCTCGGCGCCGGCCGGACCGTCGCGGTCGACTTGCTCGACCACCAGCTCGCGGCGGCCGCCGACCACGGCGCCGACGTGACCCTGAACCCCGAGCGCGACGACGTGCTCGACCGCGTCGCCGAGGTGACCGACGGCTGGGGGGCCGACGTCGCCGTCGAGTGCTCCGGGTCGCCGGCCGCGATGGAGCAGGCCGTCGCGGCCGTCAACGGGGAGAACGGCTACGAGTCGGGGACGGTCGTCAGCGTCGGCATCCAGACCGAGGACATCTCGGTCGGGTTCGGCGACGTCCGCGAGGGCGCGCTGAAGGTGTCCGGCGACCACCGGCGCGCCGACCTAGAGGAGGTCCTCGCGCTCCTCGCCTCCGGCGCGGTCGACCTCTCCCCGTCGGTCACCCACGAGGTCGACCTCGAGGACGTCCAGGACGGCGTCGACCTGATGACGGCCGGCGAGGAGCGCGTCGGACGGGTGCTCGTGAACACGGAGTGACCCGGCGGGCGCGGCGACGGCGGGGGCGACCGACCGACGGAGACGCGAACGGCTAAGGGCCGGGAGCGCACAGCCACGAGCGCCCATGGACTGCTACCGGGAACTCGACCCCGACGACGGCGAGGTGCTCGACGCGGAACTGGTCGCGAGCGACGACGTGCTCGTGAAGGCGTTCGCGCTGGGCCCGGGCGCGGAGCTACCCCCCCACGAACACCCCGACTCGACGAACGTCTTCCACGTCGTGGAGGGGACGGTGACCGTCGTGCGAGGCGACGAGGAGGCGGCGATAGCGGCCCCGGGCGTGGTCCGACACGACCGCGGGGTCGTCCACGGCGCGCGCAACGACACCGACGAGACGGCCGTCTTCACCGCCAGCCTCTGCCCGATGCCGGGGTAGGCGGACGCGCTCTGAGGCGAGCGGCTGCCGCGCCCGCGATTGTTACGGTGTGAGAACGGTTTGCGCCGATTCCCGGACGTCTGGAATCAGTTTCCCGCTTTAAGCCCGTACCCGTCGTATCACTACCCGTAGAGGTGTTACAGATGTC
>JBDGSQ010000075.1:0-8867 GCA_042217455.1 Haloferacaceae archaeon
CCGGTTCGTTCCGCCGTTTGCTGATTCTCCCCGCTGTTCTGCCGGTTCGTCCCGTCCGCTTCGCTCACTAGCTCCCGTCGGCGGGGGCGTCAGGGTCGTTCGGGTCGGCGGGGGCGTCCGGGTCGTTCGAGTCGGCGGGAGCGTCCGGGTCGTCAGGGCCGAAGTTCGAGAGGCCGAACTCGAAGGTCGACTCGTCTGTCGTCTCGTCCGCGGCGCGGTCCCGTTCGGTCGCGGCGTCACCCCGCCCGGTCGCGGCGTCGGCCTCGCTCCCGCTGGCGTCGTCGCTGCGAGGCTCGTTCGCGTCTACGCCGTCGCCGCGACCGGCCCGCGCCTCCGCCGGGTCGCGGTCCGACGACAGATCGCCGGACGCGTCTCGCTCGAACTCCGTGAGCGTCGAACCGAGTTCGTCTTCGTCTTTCTCGCCGCGGGCGGCGCGGTACACGTCGCGGTAGCGGCGGATCTTCCGGTAGAGGTAGAGGCCGAATATGCCGTCGTACACCACCACGAACGCGATGAACGCGGCGAAGCCGCCGAGCGGGGTGAACGCCGCGATGAGCGTCGACCCCGGCCCGACGAGCGTGTTGTATGTCGCGTGCACGAGCGCCGCGAGGACGAGGCCCTTGATGATGATGGGACCGGCGTTCTCGCGGTTGAACTTGGCGAGGCCGAGGTAGTACCCGGCGATGGCGGAGTAGATGACGTGTCCCGGCCCGGCGAGGGCGCGGACGGCGGTGATGCCGCCGCCGACGCCGATGAGTCCGGCCCCGAAGTCGAGGTTCGACATCCCGACCTGCTCTGTGATGTAGAGGGCGTTCTCGATGGTGGCGAACCCGAGTCCGGCGACCGCGCCGTAGACCGCCCCGTCGACGACCGAGTTGAAACTGTCGCTCCGGTAGGCGTACAGGCGGACCGCGAGTTGCTTGACCGACTCCTCTACGGGTCCGACGACGACGTAGAAGAACAGAATCATGCCCGGGAACCCGAGGAGGTCGAACCGGGGCTTCAGGACGCTGTTGACGACGGCCGCGAAGTTCGCCGTGAGCATGCTCAGCAGGAACGTGGCCACGAGCAGCGGGAGCGGTTCGCTGCCGGTGACGTCGCTGTGCCAGACGTAGACCGCGAACAGGAGCGCGGGGACCGCAGAGAGGAGGGTGAGCGTCCCGATCTCCGGGTCGGTCAGCGCGCTCAGTCCGCCGATGCCGAGCAGGATGAGGAAGGCGGCGAGCAGGATGGCAAAGCGCGCCGACCCGACGAGGAGTCGATACAGGGCGACCGAGAGTCCGTCGAGGGACGAGCGCTCCTCCCACGTCGCCACGTCGTACAGGTCCACGTCGTCGCGTGCGGCGACCTCCACCGGGTCCCGTTCCTTGACCATGGGCCTCATTCGGACGTCGGCCTCTTTAATGTACGACGGGGAGCGGGCCGCGAGACCGGCCTCCGGCCGCGACGAACGGGGTAGGCTGAAATCCCCCGCGGTGCAAGCGGAGGTATGCACGGCACCGCCCGGAGACGAAGAACCGACCCCGAAGGAGCCGCGACGCCCGCCGCCGAGCCATGAAGGTCAGGGTCCGCGGCGTCTACACCACGGCACTCACGCACGTCCTCCTCGCGGCCGGCCACGAGGTCGTCCAGGCGTCCTCGCCCATCCGGCGGCGGTTCGACGCCGACTTCGAGACCGCAGACCACGACGTGGCAGTCGAGACCACGGGCGAGCGACAGGGCGTCAGGGTCGGCGGCGAGCGCGACGATGCGGTCGTCGTCGCGGACCTCGCGGCCGACCTCGGCGTCGACACCTTCGTCTGGGAGGCGGCGGCTCCCCACGGTGCGGTGTTCGACGGACGGGTGACCGACACCTCGGGCGGGGGTGCGCGCGTCGACCTCGGGGGCCACACCGGCTACCTCCCCTTCCGGAACACGGACGAGTACGTAGACGAGGGCGACCGCCTCCGGGTGCAGGTCGTCGACCCGAGGCCGCCGTGGGACGGCGACGACCCGCTCCTCGACACGGACGTCCGGGCCTACGGCGGCCTCGCCACGCTGGTGCCCGGCCGCGACGACGTCACCGTCGACGCGCGGGACACGGGCGCGGCCCGCGAACTCGTCGGGCTGACCGACCTGCTCTCGGTCTCCGCACCCGACGGGTGGGGGACGCGCTGGCAGGCGGCGGCGACCGAGGCCGACACCGACGCGCTGACGGCGGCGCTCGAACGCGCCGCTCGCCGGGCCGAGGTCCTCGACGGCGCCCTCGACGAACCGGTGAGCGACGAGCCCCGACTCGTGGCCGCGCCCACCGCGACGACGTGGCTCTGGTTCGGCCGCGAGACCAGACTCGAACTCGACGCCCTCCGCCGGGAGGTCACGACGACGATGCCCGGGCACCACCGCATCAAGGCCACCTCCCACGACGCGAGCGCGGGCGTCGACTTCGCGGAGGCGCTCTGTGACCTCGATGCGGACGCGGCGTTCCCGTTCGGCGTCGTCACCGACCAGTTCGGCCCCGTCGAGGGCGACGCGGTGAAGATCGGCCACGGGAAACCGGACGGTCGCCTCATCGTCCTCGGGGAGGGCGAGGTCGTCGAACGCGGCGTCGACGGGTCGCTCGCGGTCCGCCGGGAGATGTCCCCCGGCGGCGAGTACGACGCCCTCGGCGCCCCCCGTGAGGCCGGCGACACGGCCCTGACGAAGTTCCGCGAGGGACGGTGGTGGTACCCGACCGTCTACCGCGACGAGGAGGGCGAGCGCAAGGGGACGTACGTGAATATCTGCACGCCGGTCGAGTGCTTCCCCGAGATGGTGCGCTACGTCGACCTCCACGTCGACGTCGTGAAACACGGGGACGGGACCGTCGAGCGAGTCGACGACGACGAACTCGACGAGGCGGTCGCGGACGGCCTCGTCTCCGAGGCACTCGCCGAGAAGGCGCGGTCGGTGGCGACGAGCATCGAGAACGCGCTCTGAGCCGCATCGACCCGCGGCTGGACGCCCCGTCAGAAGTGGCCGGAGGACTCGCTGGAGAACTGGAGTTCGCCGCCGCGGCCCCCTTCGACCGTGTCGGAACCGCTATCGCCGCTGCTCGGGACGCGGACGGTCACGTCCTCGACGGCGTCGAACGTCCGCAGGAGGTCCGCTTTGATGTTCGTCGCCGTCACGTTGCTGATGCCGCAGTGCGAGCAGGTCCCGCCGAGTTCGACCACGACCTCGCCCGTCTCCTCGTCTACCTCCCGGACCGCGCTCGTGCCGCCGTGCATCTGGATGATGGGCATCTGCCCGACGAGCCACGTCTCTATCTCCTCTCGCAGGGTCCTCTCGTCGTTCATTGGTTCACCTTCGGCCCCCGGACACGGATACGTTGCGGTTTCCACGGTCGCGAGCGCGTCGGAACGAACTGTGTCACGGTCGTTCACGACGACGGAGCCACACCGCCACGGCGGCGAGTGCGGCGAGGAGCGCACCGACGCCGAGTTCCGGCGACCCGGTCCGGACGGAGGTCGCGGGCGAGTGCGAGGACTCCGCGGTCCGCGTCGACGGCGTGCCGGTCCGCGTCGTCGTCCGCGTTCGCGCGGGGGTCCGGGCGGTCGTCGCCCCGGGCGTCTCGGACCGCGTCGCTCCGCGCGTCGGCGGGTTCGACTGCTCGCCGGCCCGGTCCGGGAACGTGAAGAACTCCGCCCCGTCGCCGTCTCCCGCTCGCCCCATGTCGCTCGCGACGAAGCACTCGCCCGGAGCGGCGGCCTGCGCGGTCCAGAACCGCGCAGTGGCCGGGTCGCGCCACCCCGCGGTCCGGGTCGGCCGCGACGGGTCGCTCACGTCGTGTCGGGTGACGCCGCCGTCGTACCACGCGGCGTAGAGGACGTCCCCCCGGATGTCGAAGTTGTGCGCCGTCGTCCAGACGCCGTCGCGGGTCGGGTCCGTCGTCGTCGGCGGGTCGACCGTCGCCAGGTGCGCGGGGTCGCCGGGGGCCGAGACGTCCCACAGGTCGACGCCGCTCGGTCCGCCGACCACGTCGCCGTCGACCTGCAGTCCCCACGACTCCCCACCGACCGCGAGGAGGGTCCCCGACTCGTCGAGGGTCGCGTAGTGAGCGTTGCCGGGCGGCGTCAGGCGCTCCCGGCGGACCCCCTGCCGGTCGAGTCCGGCGAGCGAGTCGGGGTCGCGCCCGCCCGCGTGGCCGAGAACAGACGGCGACGCGGGATTCGAGACGTCGAGCAGCCACGTCCCGGCGTCCCAGTGGGCCAGACAGGCGACGCCGTCGCGGACGGACACGTCGTGGAGCGGTCTGAGCGCCGGGGCGACCCGCTCCCACGCGTCGGCTGCGTCCAGCAGCGACCACCGGGCGACCTCCACCGGGTCGTCGCCGCCGACGTCGACGACGAGGAGGGGGTTCCGGTCGCCGTCGTTCTGGACGAGGTAGGCGTAGCCGCCCGCGAGGTCGCAGTTGTGTATCGGGTGTGCCGTCTCGAAGACCGCGACTCGCCGGGGGGTCGCCGGGTCCGACACGTCCACGATAACCGCGGCGTGCAGGTCGGGACCGCCGTGGGAGGGGCCGACGACGAGCAGTCTGTCGCCGTCGATCTTGACGTCGTATATCTCCTCCAGGGGGCCGTCCGACCGGTCCGCGAGGAGTCCGCGACGCTCCGCGAGAACGCGAGGCGACTCGGGGACTGCGAGGTCGACGACGGCGTACCCGTCGGTCACGGCGAGGTACGCGACGCGGCCGTCGGCGCCGACGACCGCCTCCTTTACCCCTTCGACGTCGATGCGGGCGAGCGGCCCGAAGTCGGGGGGTTCCGTGGCGGCGGTCGCCCTCCCGAGGACGCCAGCCGCCCGGGCCGTCAGCACCCCGCCGGCGGCGCGGACGACGTCGCGCCTGTACATGGTCGTCCCCTCGGGGGCGGACGGGGATAAGGGGCGCGTCGACGGCTCACGCTTCCGTCCGCCACCGTCGACGTGTCTCACTGGCGGAGCAGCGAGCGGTCGCCGGTGCCTCGCGCCGCCACCGTCGACGTGTTTCACTGACGGAGCAGTGAACGGTCGCCGGTGCCGGCGGTCATCGCGCTCGCGACTGCCCCCTCCACCACCACCTCGTCGCCGAGGTCGGTCAGCCGTATCTCGGGGACGTTCGACATGACGGCCGCCTCGAGGCGGTCGCGGACGGGGTCGACGACGAGTTCCGGGTTGTTGAGCGCCACCGCGCCGCCGACCACGACGACCAGCGGCGCGTAGGCGTGGACGAGGTTGGCGACGCCGACGGTGTTCCAGGAGACGAGCCGGTCGACGACGCGGTCCGCGAGGGCGTCCTCGCCGGCGCGAGCGAACACGTCGGCCGCCGAGAACGACGGGTCGTCGAGGGGGAGCGCCGTCTCGACCGGGTCCTCCTCGTGCAGTCGGCGGGCGTACTCGGGGACGTTGTCGCCGGAGCAGTACGCCTCCCAGTGGCCGTCGCGGCCGCACCCGCAGGTCATGGTCCCGGCCGGGTCGACGACGGTGTGGCCGACCTCGCCCGCGTTGCCGTCCCACCCGGCGAGGACGTTCCCGTCGACGCAGACGCCGGCCCCGATGCCGGAGGAGATGGTGAGGTAGACCATGTCGTCGGGGTTCCGCTCGGCGTGGAACCGCTCGCCGATGACGCCGGCGCTGGTGTCGTTGTGGAGGTAGACCCGGTCCGTGTCGAGGAGGTTCGAGAGCGGCCCGGTCAGCGGGATGCGGCCGACCGAATCCGGGAGGTTCGGCGTGTTCTGGACCGCCCCCTCTGCGAGGTCCAGCGGTCCGATGGAGCCGACCCCGGCGGCCGTCACCGACGTCGGCGACACGCCGGCGTCGTCACAGGCCTCCCTGACGACGCGGAGGACGGCCTCGGTGACGGCGATGCCCGCCGGCCCCTGCGGCGTGCTGTCCGTGCTGGCACCGACGGTCGACCCGCACCCGTCGGCCACGACGGCCCGGACGTTCGTCGCTCCGAGGTCGACGCCCACGTAGTAGGCCATTGTGTCGAAGGGGTGGCCGGTCGTACTTAATAGAGCCGTTTTCGCTCGAAAGAGTACTCGATTCCGAGTACAGTCGCCGACCGGTCGACGACCGGTCGGTAACGACCCGTCGCTCGCGGTCCGTCGGGCCGCCGCCCTGTCGCAGACGGGTGTCAGTCGCCCCCGGGAGCGCTCACTGCCCGGAGCTGGTTCCGTTGCTCGGCAGTTTGGGGATGAGCCACGCGAGGAACGCGTCGGGGCTCCGGGTCTGCAGCCACACCGTCCCGGGACCGGTGAACGTACAGACGAGTCCCTCGCCGCTGAATAGCGTCGAGCGCAGGCCGCCCACCTGCTCGACGTCGAACGTCGCCGACCCGTCGAAGGCGACGATGTGGCCCGTGTCGACGGTGTATCGCTCCCCCTCGGCCAGTTCCTTCTCGTGGATGGCGCCGTAGCTAGCGAGGAAGGCGGGGCCGGTGCCCTCCAGTCGCAGGAGGAACAGTCCCTCGCCGCCGAAGAAGGTCCGGCCGCCGCCGAACTCGGTGTCGAGTTCGATGCCGGGGTCGGACGCCAGGTACGACCCGGACTGGACGTACAGCGTCTCGTCGGTCAGGTCGTTGCGAACGACGTCACCGGAGAGGGCCGGCGCGAAGGTCACCTCGCCGGCTCGCTCTGCGGTGAACGTGTTCTGGAAGAACGACTCGCCCCCGAGGACGCTCCGCTTCAGGGACCCGAGGATGCCGCCGGTGGCGTTCGTCTCTATCTCGATTCCGTCGCTGTAACTGACCATCGACCCCGCTTCGGCGAGGATGGACTCTCCCGTCTCGAGCGAGACGGTCAGGAGGGCGAACGACGGGCGGTAATCTATCTCGTGTTGCATGGTCCACAGATGTACCGGGCCGGCATCTACTTTCTCCCCGACAGTCTCACGTACGCTCGCTTGCTAACAACACTCATGATGTCGGACGAAACGAACCTCACAGAGGAGGAACGACAGGCGCTCCACGAGATAGAAGTCGGGACAGAGTGGTTCCACCGCGCCCACGGGCACCTCGTCGCGTTCCACCACGCGGTGGGACACGGGATGGACCACCTCGAAGCGGCGCGGCGCTCGCTCCGGGCCGCCGGCCACGACGAGCTCGCCTCGGACCTCAGAACCGACCTCCTGCCCCGCGGGGTCGTCGACGACAGGTGGTCGTACGACCTGCTCGAGTCGTTCCAGGCGGGCCTCCTCGCGGACGTACTGGACTACGAGGAACTGTCGCGAGAGCGACTCGCTGACGGCGAACGACACGTCGCGGAGCGGGCACAGGAGCGTGCGTGGCGCGACCGCTCACGGGACCGGTGACGGCACTGGCGGGACCGCCGGCCGACGCTCCCGCCCCCGCCTCACCGGGTGTCTTCTCTGACGAACGTCACCGGACAGGGCGACGACAGCATGACCTCCTGTGCGGTGCTGCCGAAGACGGCCTTCCCGGTCGGCGAGCGCTTCCGGCCGCTGACGAGGACGAGGTCCGCGTCGGTCTCCTCTGCGATGCGAACGATGCGCTCGCCGTGGTCGCCGACCGCACCCCGTACCACGTAGTCGACGCCCCCCCGGTCGAGCATCCTGCCGAGTTCCCGGACCGTGGAGTGCCGCTGGGCGACGTCGTCCGCCGACACCTCCTCGCGCTCCGGGTCGAACTCCAGTCTGTCGAGCACCTGGTCGTACTCCTCTTCGGTGAACACGTGTCCGAGGACGACCGTCGCCCCCGCCGGCCCGGCTATCTCTATCGCTTCCTCGCCGAGTCGCTCGTAGCGGTCCGCGTCCCTCGGACCGACGGCGACGAGTACTGTCTCGAGTGCCATGCTCGACGTTTCTCCCCCACGATATATAAATCTTCAAACCAATTTTACTACGAATAGAGTAAACGATATCCCGCGGGGTTGATGGTGTCGCGGGACGACGGATGCAGACGTGATAACGCCGGACCTCACGGATGCAGTGGTGCTCGTCACTGGCAGTTCGGGTGGTATCGGGCGCGCCATCTCGCTCGCGGCCGCCGACGCGGGTGCGTCGGTCGCCGTCCACTACAACTCGAGCGAGTCGGCCGCCGAGGAGACGGCGGCGGCCGCCAGAGAACGCGGGGCGGCCGCGGCGACGACGGTGCAGGGAGACGTCACCGACCCGGACGGCGTCGACGACCTGTTCGCCGCCGTCGAGGACGAACTCGGTACCGTCACGGTCCTCGTCAACAACGTCGGCGACTTCGCGCCGCGTCACTGGGAGGACCTCTCGTTCGAGACGTGGAATCGCGTCCTGGACACGAACTTCAACGGGACGTACCTCTGCTCGAAGCGAGCGCTGCCCGGCATGCGCGAGGAGGGGTACGGGCGCATCGTCAACGTCGGCTACGCCGGCACGGAGAAAGCGCTCGTCTACCCGAAGAACTTCCCCTACTTCGTGGCGAAGACGGGAGTTCTGATGTTCACCCGGATGCTCGCCAACGACACGATGGACGACGGCATCACCGTCAACGCCGTCTCTCCCTACGTGGTCGAGAACTCCGACGAGTTCCCCCCCGAAGCGCCGCGGGGGAGGTGGGCCCGGTACACGGACGTCGTCCAGACTGTCATGTTCTTCCTCGACCCCGACAGCGAGTACATCAGCGGCGAGAACGTCGAAATAGACGGCGGGTGGCTCCCGGAAGCGCTCTGACCGACCTTTTTTCACGGGGGGATCGCGAGCGACCGGGGGTCGCTCGCTCACCCCCCGCCAAAAAGCTCGAGCAAAAAGGCCGCGACGACGCGAACGGAGTGAGCGAGTCGCGGTACTGTCTCTGGAACGTCCGACGCGACTCTCACGGGAGTGGGTTGTCGGTGGATCTCTACGCAGCAGTCGGGTGTGCACACTCCGACTCTGTAGTA
>JBDGSQ010000051.1:0-8730 GCA_042217455.1 Haloferacaceae archaeon
AGAGGTCCTCGAAGCCGCCGCCCATCCCGCCGAAGGGGTTGCCCTGCGCGCCGCCGGCACCGGCACCGGCACCGCCGTCGAACCCGCCGTGCTTCTCCGCCTGCTCGAAGCGCTCGTGGCCCATTCGGTCGTAGGCCTGTCGCTTCTCCTCGTCTGTGAGTACCTCCTTTGCCTTCTTGGCCTTCTTGAACTTCTCCTCTGCGTCCGGCTCGTCGCTGACGTCGGGGTGATACTTGGCCGCCTTCTTCCGGAACGCCCGACTGATCTCCTCTTCGGACGCGTCGCGGGAGACTCCGAGCACCTCGTAGAAGTCCTCACTCATCAGTTACCTCCCGTTAATCCGGCGAGATACTTGAAAAACGCGCTTGCGTCGATTCGCGCGAGGGCGTGACACGCGCCGCTGATTACTCGTCGTCGTTTTCGTCGACGTCATCAGACTTCGTCTGATGGGCCGAGGACGGCGATTTACTCGTCGTCGTCCTCGACGTCCTCGAAGTCGGCGTCGACGTACTCGTCGCCGTCTGCCTCGCCGTCGCCGCCCATGTCGCCCATGCCGCCGGGGCCTGCGGCTCCGCCGGGGCCGGCACCGCCGGGACCAGCGCCGCCCGCCGCGCCTGCCTGGGCCTGCTGCTGGTACATCTGCTTGCCGATCTCCTGCAGTTCCTTCGAGAGCGCCTCGGTGGCGTCCCGTATCTCTTCTGTGCCTGCGTCCTCGTCTTCGAGGACCTCCTCGACGTTCGCGATCGCGTCCTCGATGGACTCGCGCAGGTCGTCGTCGACGCTCTCCTCGTTCTCCTCGAGGAGCGTCTCGGCGCGCTGGACGGCGCTCTCGGCCTCGTTTCTTGCCTCGATGCGCTCGCGGCGCTGCTCGTCTTCCTCCGCGTGCTTCTCTGCTTCCTCCTGCATCTTCTCTATCTCGTCGTCGGAGAGGCCGGCCCCGCCCTCGATGGTGATGTCCTCCTGGTTGCCGGAGCCTTTGTCCTCCGCGGAGACGTTGACGATGCCGTTCTCGTCGATGTTGAACGTCACCTCGATCTGCGGAGTTCCGGCCGGCGCGGGCGGGATGCCGGCGAGCTGGAACTCGCCGAGCAGTTCGTTCTCCGCCGCGATCTCGCGTTCGCCCTGGAAGACCCGGACCTGCACGTTGGTCTGGTTGTCGGCGGCCGTCGTGAATATCTTCGACTCCTCGGTCGGGATGGTGGTGTTCTTCTCGATGAGGCGCTCGAAGAGGCCGCCCTTGACCTCGATTCCGAGCGAGAGCGGGGTGACGTCGAGCAGGACGATGTCGTCGACGTCGCCCGAGAGGACGCCCCCCTGAATCGCCGCGCCGAGCGCGACCGCCTCGTCGGGGTTGACGCTCTTTCGGGGCTCCTGTCCGACGAGCTCTTCGACCTTCTCGCGGACCTGCGGCATCCGGGTCGACCCGCCGACGAGGATGACCTCGTCGATTTCATCTTTCGAGTAGCCCGCGTCGGAGAGGGCCTGCTCGGTCGGGCCGACGGTCCGTTCGAGGAGGTCCGAGGTGAGGCTCTCGAACTTCGCGCGGGTGATGCTGTCTTCGAGGTGGACCGGGCCGGAGTCGGTCGCCGTGATGAACGGGAGATTGACGTCCGCCTCCTTGCGGTTCGAGAGCTCGATCTTCGCCTCCTCGGCGGCGTCTTTCAGGCGCTGGAGGGCCTGTCGGTCCTCGCGGAGGTCCACGCCGTGTTCGTTCTTGAAGTTGTCCGCGAGGTAATCGATGATGGCCTGGTCCCAGTCGTCGCCGCCGAGGTCGTTGTCGCCGTTGGTGGCGACGACCTCGTAGACGCCGCCGCCGAGGTCGAGGATGGACACGTCGAACGTCCCGCCGCCGAGGTCGTAGACGAGGACGGTCTGGTCGGACTCGTCGTCGAGGCCGTACGCCATCGACGCCGCAGTCGGCTCGTTGACGATGCGTTCGACCTCGAAGCCGGCGATTTCGCCGGCGTCCTTGGTCGCCTGTCGCTGGCGGTCGTTGAAGTACGCGGGGACCGTGATGACGGCCTTCTCCACCTCGTCGCCGAGGTAGTCCTCGGCGTCGCGCTTTATCTTCTGGAGGATCATCGCCGAGATCTGCTCGGGCGTGTAATCCTCGCCGTCGATCTCGACGGTGAAGTCCTCCTCGCCCATGTTGCGCTTGATGGACTGGACGGTCCGGTCGGGGTTCTGGACGGCCTGGTTCTTGGCCGGTTTGCCGACGAGGCGCTCCTCGTCGGTGAACGCCACGACCGAGGGCGTCGTTCTGTCGCCCTCGGCGTTGACGATGATTTCGGGGTCGCCGCCTTCCATGACGGCGAACGCGCTGTTGGTGGTACCGAGGTCGATACCGAGAATCTTGTTGCTCGCCATTCTTGTCCCGAGGTAGCGGTTTCGTTCGGTTAAACGTTACTAGACGGACCAACGCTCGTCGGACGCGTACCCCGTGCCTGCGTGCGGTTTTCGAGAGGCGGTCCGCTCTGCTCCGAGACGTTTATGTAGACGCGCAAACTGCGTAGTAGGGCACTCGAATCGGGGGTCAGACGCGCCGGTCGACCCCGCTCTGACGTTCGCCTCGACCGTCACGTCTCCGTTCTGTGGCCCGTTCCGTTCCTCACGCCTCGTCGTCGCTGACGGTGACCTGCGCGGGCCGGATGACCCTGTCGGCCATCTCGTACCCGGGCTGGTAGAGCGAGGCGACGGTCCCGTCGGGTTCGTCGCTCGCGACCCGCATCATCACCTCGTGGCGGTTCGGGTCGACCGCGTCGCCCGGCTCGGGCTCGATGACGGAGACGTTCTCGTCGTCGAGGACCCGGTCGAACTCGTTCAGGGTGGCCTCCACGCCGTCGCGGATCTCCGTGTCTTCGTCCTGCTCGAGCGCGCGCACGAGGTTGTCCCGGACGGACACGAGGCGCTCGACGAGGTCCTCGGTCGCCCGCTCTCGCAGCTGTTCCTGTCGCTTCTTCGCGCGCTTCTTGTAGTTCTGGAAGTCGGCCTGCGTCCGCTTGAGTCGGGACTCGAGGTCGTCGACGTGTTCGCTCCGGTCCTCCAGTGCGGATTCGAGGTCGTCTACCTCCGCTTCGAGGTCTTCGACCTCCGAGCGCAGGGACTCGACCTCCTCTCTGCGTTCCCGTAGCTCCGCCCCGAGGTCTGCGACCTCGTCTGCGAGTTCCTCGTCGTACGCGGCCACCTCCTCGACGATGTCCGGCGCTTCGGCGAGTTCGCTCCCGGTCGCGTCTGCAGCGGAGCCGTCGTCGTCGCTCATGTGGCAGAGAAACCGCCGAGCGGGCTTAAGGTTGTAGACTCGCGTCGACCGACGCGGGCGCGGCGGCCGTCCCCGAACCGACAGCCTCGCGGGGGCTGTCGGCACCGACGGAGCCCGTCCGGAGCCGTCGGTTGCGACGTCCGCAACCGGTCGGACGTCGCGTCTCGGGTAGTGTAAAGCGGCTCTTTGAGCGTTCCGTACCTATTTCTCCGCGCCTCCGGTCGCTGTATGCATGGTCAAACTGCGTCGGCGGCGGCTCCTCCGGGTCGGAGGTGGTGTCGCTACCGGCCTCCTCGCCGGCTGTCTGTCGGTCGACGGGCAGCCCTCGACGGGGTCGCCAGCGCGAACCGGCGAGACGACAGGAGACGCCCAGACGACAGGAGACGCCGAGTCGCTCACGGACTGGGAGCGTTCGACCGACTGCGACGGGATGCACGACAGCACCATCAGGGTCGAACGAGTCAGGACAGACCTCGGGGGTGAGTACGCTCCGATCCACTTCGCGGATCTCTCCCCCGAGGAGAGGACGATTCTCCGGACTGTCACCGGAGAGGGCGGATACGGCACCTGTGACACCTCCGAGGCGTTCCAGCAGTTCGTCGGGCGGGTCAGCGACCACGCGGAACGCCAGGAGGCAGACCGGATGCGCATCTACCTGGAACGGGGCGGGACGTACTACGGTCTGTACGTCGAAGACCTGGACCAGGTCTACGCGTACTGACCACACGCTCGAGGAGCTGAGAACGACTACCGGCGACGAGAAACCGCGACGAACCCTCGGCTAGAACTCGGTTCCCAGCCGCGTCTGGTCGGAGTTCTCCCCTCGCTCGCTCGCTTCGAGGTCGAGCAGGCGGCGCTTGGTCGCCACGCCGTCGCCCCCCGAGTAGCCCCCGAGCCCACCGTCGGTCCTCACGACGCGGTGACAGGGAACGACCAGCGGGACGGGGTTTCGTCCGCAGGCCTGTCCCACGGCGACGGGGCTCGTCCCGAGGTCCGCGGCGATCGAACCGTACGTGCGCGTCTCCCCGTAGGGAATCTCGGCCATCGCGGCCATCACCTCGCCCGTCAGCCCGTCCGGAAACTCGACGGTCAGATCGAACGCGCGACGGTCGCCCCGCTCGTACTCGTCGACCTGGGCTCGAATCTCGGCCGGTGGTTCGTCGACGAGTGACTCGTCGACCTCGACGGTGTCTCCGAAGATTGCGACTTTCACGCCAAGCGCCTCGCCTTCATCGCGTTCGAACTCGGGTGTCGCGGACATAAGTACCCGCCACGCGGTGAAACTACCCGGCCCTGAGCGGCCCGTCTCAGTGGTACATTCGCAGCGGCTGGGCCTGCGTCGACTCCTCCATCTCGGCCTCGTGGAGGCGGCGGGCGAGTCGCTCTTTGGCGTCGCGTATCTCCTCTGCCCGCTCGACGAGTTCGTCGGTGGGGACCGACAGCCCCGTCAGGGGTTCGATGCCGTCGCGAATCAGCACCTGCGCGGCCTCGGGGTCGGGGAACTGCGGGTCCGTCTCGACGATGAGTCCGACTGCGGTCACGCCGCGCTCGACGGCGTCGCTGAGGAGCGCCCCGGTCGGCCCCGAGATGAGTCCGGTCTCGGCGGGGACGTCGATGCCAGCGTCTGCGAGCAGCGCCGCCCCCTCGCCGCTCGCGACGCCGTGGAGCGTCGGAGAGGCGTCGTCTTTCTCCGCCGGCAGGCCGCTGATGTAGAGCGGCGTCACGTCCCAGTCGTCGTAGAAGGTCGACAGACAGTCGGAGAACTCCACCGCCGCCCCGGTCGAGACCGGGACGTCGCTCCGGAGGGCGAGGAGGTCGCGCTCCGCGTCTGCGAACAGTCGGACCGGCGTCTTGAGATTCGGGTTCTCGTCGCTGTAGAGCGCCACCGGCGGGAGCGAGTCGCAGTGGACGTTCGCCACGTGGTCCATCTCGAACACGTCGACGAGGTGGTCGGTGGCGATCTTCCCGACGAGACCGGCCCCGGGCATCCCCTCGACCAGCGACGGACTCGACAGCGTCAGGTCGTCGTCGAAGACGTCGATGTACGCCATGACTGGAAGTGTTCCCCGACTGTATTGAACGTGTGGCCGAGGGTTCGACTACCGCGGTCGCAACCGGGGTCCGAAACCGAAAAGCGTCCGCCCGCAGAATCGGGTGCATGGACCCACTCGAGCGGTACCGACCGCTCGTGGACGACTACGAGGCGTTCCGCCGCGCGGCGGAGCGCCCGCTCCCGTACGTCGTCCGCGTGAACACGATAAAGACCACCGTCGAGCGGACCCTCGCCGCCCTCGACGAGGAGGGCGTCGCCTACGAGCAGACCGACTGGCACCCCGGCGTCCTCAAACTCCCGGAGGGCAGCCCCGGCGACTCGTGGGCGCACTTCCACGGGTGGCTCCACGGACAGGAGGAGGTCTCTGCGCTCCCGGCGGCGGTCCTCGACCCGCAGCCGGGCGAACGCGTCTGGGACGCGGCCGCGGCGCCCGGGAGCAAGACGACGCAACTGGCCGCCCTGATGGAGGACACGGGGCTGCTGGTGGCCAACGACAGCAACCTCGGGCGCCTCTCTGCGCTCCGGCACAACGCGGAGCGACTCGGCGTGACGAACGTGGCCGTGACGAATCAGGACGCCCGGAACTTCTCGCTCAAGCCGTTCGGGTCGGCGACGCCGGACCGCCCGGGCGCGTTCGACGCGTTCGACCGGTCGCTCGTGGACGTCCCCTGCTCCTGTGAGGGGACCTGCCGGAAGAACCCCGGCGTCCTCGAGGACTGGACGATGGAGCACGTAGAGAGCGTCGCGGGCATCCAGAAGGGCATCCTCCGGCGGGCCGTGCAGGCGACCCGACCCGGCGGCGTCGTTCTCTACTCGACCTGCACGTTCGCGCCCGAGGAGAACGAGGCCGTCCTCGACTACGTCCTCGACGCCGAGGACTGCCGCCTCGTCGAGTGCGAGGTTCCGCTCGAAACCTCGCCCGGCGTCACCGAGTGGGAGGGCGAGACGTTCGATTCGAGCGTCCGGGAGGCCCATCGCGTCTACCCCCACCAGAACGACACGGGCGGGTTCTTCGTGGCGAAACTCGTCGCCGGCGGGGAGGTGGGGGCGTGAGCGACGACCCCGGAGGGACGGACGACACCGGACGCGACGGAAGCGACCCCGGCGGCGACGGCTCCGACCGCACGAGGCGTTCACCGGACGGCGCGGTCGACCCGCCGGAGAACGACGGCCAGCAGTTCGACAGACTGCCCGCGACGCCCGCGGCCCGCGAGATTCCCGGCCGGGCGGGTCGCCGGGAGGTCCTCGACTGGTGGGAGGAACGCTTCGGCGTCCCGCCGGAGACCTTCGCGGACTTCACGTTCTGGGAGAAGGGCAAGGGGAAGATATGGGCGCTCCACGGCGACGTCGTCGACCCGATTCGCATCGAGGCGCTCGGCATGACCTTCCTCCGGACGCGACAGGAACACTGGAAACCGACGACGGAGGCCGTCCAGCGGTTCGGGGGGTTCGCCACGCGGAACGTCGTCGAACTCGAGGCCGAGGAGGCAGCAGCCTTCGCCGCCGGCCGCGACCAGGAACTCGACTGGGACGGCGACTGGGGCTACCTCGTCGCCGCCCACCGACTCGCCGGCGACCTCGAACCGCTCGGCGTCGGCCTGTATCTCCACGGCGAACTCCGGTCTGTCGTCCCGAAGGGGCGACAGCGGTAGAGCGCCGACGGCGCCGACAGAGCGAACCGTCGGTTCCGACTACTGCTTCCGGACGGTCCCGGCGAACCGTCGGTCCCGCTCACTTCTCCCGGACGGTCCCGGCGAACCGTCGGTCCCGCTCACTTCTCCCGGACGGTCCCGCCGCCCAGTCCCTCCCACTCGACGCGGTAGCCGAGGCGCGACAGCACGGCGCTCGCGTCGTCGACGCCGCGGTCCGCGAGGAGGGACTCCGCGTCGGCGAACGACGCGCCGGGTTCGAGCTCGTCGCGCAGGTCGTCGAGGACCGCCGGGCGGACGAGGGTCCGGCCGACCCGCTCGTGGTCCGGGAACGACGCGGCTTCGAGGGCGTCCTCGCTGACGCCGAGGTCGGCCGCGAGGTCCGCGAGCGCCACGACCTCCGCCTCCGGGCGGAGCGCGTCCGGCAGCGACGCGGCCGCGTCGTCCACGAGGCCCTCCTCGTACTCGCGGAGGACGTCGACGACGTCCTTCAGCCGGACGTGGCCGCTGTACGGGACGACCCGGTGGTTCCGCGCGGCCACCTCCGCGGTGACGTCGCCCGAATCGGTCCGGCGCGAGTCGTCCCCGTCGGGCAGACCGAGCGACTCGTCGACGGCGACGACGAGTTCGACGTCCTCGACGGCGTCGAGCTGTGAGAGCTTCTTCTCGACGTACTCGGGCGTCCAGAAGCCCATTATCTCGAAGTAGACCCGGAAGTCGGAGAACCGCCAGTCGAACGCGAAGTCCGGAATCATCACCCGCGTGCCGGTGCGGAGCGGTTCGGGTTCGCGCAGGAGGTCCCAGTCGAGGTCGAGGGCCTCGAACCGGGCGGCGAAGTCCGACTCGACCCCGCTGTCGAAGGTCGGTTCCGCCACCGGGTCGACGCCGGGGACGGCGACGTCCGCGTCGGTCAGCACCAGCTCCCGCTCCGTTCCCCGGTCGTCTATCGTCGCCTCCAGTCGCCACTCGGAGGTCGCCGCGACGGTCCGGAGCAGGCGGGCGAAGGCGGTCCCGTACCGGCGGGTCCGGCGGAAGAGGGCGTCCGGGCCGGTGACGACCACCTCTCTGTCCCCCTCCGTCTCGCGTATCTCGTAGAGCAACCGGAGTCGCTTCACGGCCGATACGAGCGCCCGCGGGTCGGAACTGGTGACGCGGACCTCGGTGGCGTCGAACAGCGCCGTCTGCGCCAGCGAGAGGTTGTACTGCGCGACGAGTCCGTCCGGGTCCCAGCGCGGGTCGAAGTCGGTCAGGACCTGCTCGACGTCGCGGTCGGCGTACAGGGACGCCTCGACGGCCTCGGCGTCGGCGCCGAGACGCGCCGCCGCCCGCTCCAGCGCCTCCTCGCGCTCCGACTCGCTGGCGACCGAAACGGCCGCCGCCGCCTCGAAGGCGATCCGTCTGGTGCGCTCCGGAGGGAGCGGAGCACGCGTCTCGAAGGCCGCCTCCCGGTCGAGGAGCGCCGCGAACCCGCGGACGAGTTTGAAGTCGTCGGCCTCCCGTTCGAGGTCGGTCAGCGCCCCCTCCAGCGTCGCCCGCGACTCGCCCACGTGGCCCTGGTAGACCCCGAGGACCCTCGCCGCGAGGTCACGGCGCTCGGGCGCGAGAAACTGCGGCCGGTACCGACCGCCGGCGCGGGACACCCGGAGGAGGTCTTTGGTCAGCACGGGCGACCGTACCCGGTCGGCGGGCATAAGCGCCCCGGAGGCGGGCGTCGAACCCGTCGCCCGAAACTGGCGGCGAATCCATCGCCGGAGAGGGACGCCGAACCC
>JBDGSQ010000140.1:0-8565 GCA_042217455.1 Haloferacaceae archaeon
CGCTCGTCTCGTCACCGTCGAATCCACCGATTTTCCCCTCCCCGCTCGCGCGAAAGTTTAAATCCCTCACCGCGCTATGTCGTGCCATACACTCTCATGGGGCTCTACGACCGAATTCTCGTGCCGACCGACGGTTCGGAGGGGGTGGAGCGCGCCGTCGACCACGCCATCGAACTGGCGCTCGAACACGGCGCGGAGATACACGCCATCTACGTCGTCAACCCGGCGCACTTCAGCGGCATCCCGATGGAGGGAACCGTCGAGGGCGTCAGCGAACTCTACCGCGAGGACGCGGAGGCGGCCGTCGAGGCCGTCGCCGAACGGTGCAGAGACCGCGGCGTGGAGGTCGAACCCGTCGTCGCGGAGGGGACGCCGAGCGCGGAGATCGTCCGGTACGCAGAGCGCAACGACTGCGACGTCGTGGTGATGGGGACCCACGGCCGCGGGGGCATCGACCGACTCCTCCTCGGGAGCGTCGCCGAGAAGGTCGTCCGGGCCTCCGAGGTGCCCGTGCTGACGATTCAGGTGAACGGCAAGCGGTAGTCGGGCGGCAAGAGTGGCTCGACAGCGGAGACGACCCGGGGAGAGAACCCACTCGACAGCGGAGACTGGCCCGGCGGCGACTCAGACAGGTCGCAGGTGCTCGCAGTCGCCCGCGTGGATAGTCACCTCGCCCCCGCTCCGGCCCGCGTGACCGTCGTACTCGCCACCCGCGTCCTCCGTCTCGACGACGAGCGCGCCGGGGAACCGGACGCCGACGGCCCTCCCCTCGACGACGCCCGTGGGCGTCTCGACGCGGACGCGGCGGCCGAGCGTGGCGGCGTGCTCGCGCCACGCGTCGAGTATCGCGTCGGGGTCGGCCGTGAGAGTATCGAACGCGGTGAGCGCCCGCTGGAGGAACTCGCTCCGGGTCACGTCGCCGACCTCGGCGCGGAGGCTGGTGGCTCCCGCGGGGAGCGAGTCGGGGTCGACGTTCGCGTTCACGCCCACGCCGACGATCAGCCACGAGATGCGGTCGGCCTCGCCTTCCATCTCGGTGAGGACGCCCGCCAGTTTCGCGTCGTCCACCATCACGTCGTTCGGCCACTTGATGGAGGCGTCGACGCCGACCCCCCGGGCGGCGCGGGTCACCGCGACGGCGGCGGCGAGCGTGTAGAGCGGCGCGTGTGCCGGCGGGAGCCGAGGGCGGGTGAGGACGCTCGCCCAGACGCCGCCGGACGGCGAGTTCCACTCCCGGGAGAGCCGGCCCCGGCCGCCGGTCTGCTCGTCGGCGACGACGACCACGTCCTCGCGCCCCTCCGCCGCCAGTTCGCGGGCGCGGTCGTTCGTGCTCGGGAGGCTGTCGTGGAACTCGACGGCGAAGGGGGCGTCGAGGCCGAACTCGACGGCCGCGCCGCCGTACTCGGGGACTGACGCCACCGCGTAGCCGTCGTCGCCGCCGACCACCTCGAACCCCTCCTCGCGGAGCCCCTCGACCTGTTTCCAGACCGCCGCGCGCGAGACGCCGAGGTCCGACGCGAGCTGCGGTCCGGTGACCGGCCCGTCCGCGAGTGCCCGCAGGAGCGCTCGCCGGGTGTCGTTCATGCCGCCGCGTACGCGACCCGGACTTAGGAGTGTAGCGACTCGGCGTCGGGGCGACCGCGGGAGCGCGTCGGGCGAGGGGGCCGGGTCCGCTCGCTACTCGAGGACGACGAGCGTGTCGCCCATGTCGACGCTGTCGCCCTCGCCGACGAGGACCTGCGAGACGGTCCCCCCGGACTCGGCGACGACGTCGTTCTCCATCTTCATCGCCTCGAGGACGCAGACCACGTCGCCGGCGGAGACGGAGTCGCCCTCGGCGACCTCCATCGAGAGGATGGTCCCCTGCATCTCGGCTGTGACCCGCTCGCCCGCGCCCTCGACGGCCTGCGCCTCGCTCTCGTCCGCGGTGGCCTCCTCTGGGCGCGAGCGCGTGCCCGACGAACGCCCGGCGTCGGCGTCGACCTGCACCGCGGGCGCGCCGCGCTCCTCGAGGTTGACCTCGAATCGCTTGCCGTTGACCTCGACGGTGAACTCGCGCTCTGTCACCTCCTCGTCCTCGCCCGCCTCCCCGCCGGAATCGGTCGGGCCCCAGTGCGCGACCGCCTCGTCGATGCGTTCGGGGTCGAGCGTCTCGTCGAGATACTTCGTCGTGTGCTCGCCGGCGCGGAAGGCCTCGTCTGTGAGCATCAGGCGGTGGAAGGGGATGATGGTGTGAAAGCCCTCTATCTCGAACTCTCGGAGGGCGCGCTCCGAGCGGGCGAGACACTCCTCGCGGTCGTCGGCGTCGACGATCAGCTTCGCTATCATCGAGTCGTAGTCGCCGCCGATCTCGTCGCCCTGCCGGACCGCGTCGTCGACGCGGACGCCGATGCCGCCGGCGGGGTCGTACGTCCCGAGGGTGCCCGTCGCGGGCGCGAAATCCTCGGCGGCGTTCTCGGCGTTGATGCGGAACTCCATCGCGTGGCCCGCTACCTCCACGTCGTCCTGCTCGAAGGCGAGCTCCTCGTCGGCGGCGACCCGGAGCTGCCACTTCACGATGTCGATGCCCGTTATCTCCTCGGTGACGGTGTGCTCGACCTGAATCCGGGTGTTGACCTCCATGAAGTAGAACTCCTCGTCCTCGACGAGGAACTCCACCGTGCCGGCGTTGGTGTACCCGGCCTCGCGGACGCCGCGCCGGGCGGCCTCGCCGATGCGGTCGCGCATCTCGTCGTCGAGGGCGGGGCTGGGGGCCTCCTCGATGACCTTCTGGTGGCGGCGCTGGAGCGAGCAGTCGCGCTCTCCGAGGTGGCGAACGTTGCCGTGGTGGTCTGCGAGAATCTGCACCTCGATGTGGCGGGGCGCTTCGAGGTACTTCTCGACGTAGACGCTCGGGTTGTCGAAGTACGCCTCGCCCTCGCGTCTGGCCGTCTCGAACTGCTCGTCGACCTCGTCTTCGGACTCGACGACCTTCAGCCCGCGCCCGCCGCCGCCGCCCTCGGCCTTGATGGCGACCGGGTAGCCGTACTCGTCGGCGATCTCTCTGACCTCGTCTGCGGACTCGACGGGGTCCGTGGTGCCGGGGACCACCGGCACGTCGGCGTCCTGCATCAGGGAGCGGGCCTTGGTCTTCTCGCCGAGGCGCTCCATGGCGTCGGCCGGCGGCCCGACCCACGTCACCTCGCTCTCCTCGACCAGCCGGGCGAACGCGGCGTTCTCGGCGAGGAAGCCGTACCCGGGGTGAATCGCGTCGGCACCCGCCTTCCGGGCGGCGTCGAGAACGGCCTCCTGGTCGAGGTAGGAGTCGGCCGCGCGGGCCGGGCCGACGTTGTACGCCTCGTCCGCGTACCGGACGTGTCCGGCGTGCTTGTCGGCGTCGCTGTAGACGGCGACGGTCTCGATGCCCAGCTCCTCGCAGGCCCGCATCACCCTGACTGCGATTTCCCCACGGTTGGCGACGAGCACCTTACTGAACATTCTTAGCTGTGTGGTACTTCGATGTAACACCTTATTCTGTCGGTTTTTCCACCCTCCGCGCCTCGTCGAGACCGGGACCCTCGTCAGACGTTCACGCGACGTGACCGGAATTTCCGCTGGAATCCAAACCAGACGTTCACGCGACGTGACCGGAATTCCCGCTGGAATCCAAGCGGCTTTATGCGCGTGCCACGGAACTGCACGGCAATGTCAGTACGTATCGGTATCCTCGGAGCCACCGGCGCCGTGGGACAGCGGTTCATCCAGTTGCTAGACGACCACCCCACCTTCGAGGTGGCCGCGCTGACGGCGAGCGACGAGAGCGCGGGCAAGCCCTACCGCGAGGCGGCCAAGTGGCGCGTCGACACGCCGATTCCGGAGGACGTCGCAGAGATGACCGTCCGGGAGACCGACCCCGACGACGTCCCCGACGTCGACCTGCTCTTCTCGTCGCTCCCCTCGGGCGTCGCCGCCGAGGTCGAACCGGCGTTCCTCGAGGCGGGCTACGTCGTCTCCTCGAACTCCTCGAACGACCGCCTCGCCGAGGACGTCCCGCTCACCATCCCCGAGGTCAACCCCGACCACCTCGACCTGCTCGACGTCCAGCGCGACGAGCGGGGCTGGGACGGCGCGCTCGTGAAGAATCCCAACTGCTCGACCATCACCATGGTGCCGACGCTCGCCGCCCTCGACCGGTTCGGCCTCGAACGGGTCACCGTCTCGACCCTGCAGGCCGTCTCGGGCGCGGGCTACTCGGGCGTCACCTCGATGGAGATACTCGACAACGTCCTCCCGAACATCGGCGGCGAGGAGGAGAAGATGGAGACCGAGAGCCGGAAGCTCCTCGGCGAGTTCGACGGCGCGGAGGTCCGGTGGCACGGCGCCGAGGTCTCCGCCTCCTGCAACCGGGTCGCGTCGCTCGACGGCCACCTCGAGAACGTCTGGGCCGACTTCGCCGCCGACCCCTCCGCCGAGGACGTGGAGGCCGCGATGCGAGAGTACCCGGGCGCCGACCTGCCGAGTTCGCCCGCGGACCTGATTCACGTCTTCGACGAACCCGACAGGCCCCAGCCGCGCCTCGACCGGATGCGCGGCGGCGGCATGCAGATATCCGCCGGCGGCGTAAAGGAGACCCCGAACGGCGTCGCCTTCAACGTCCTCGCGCACAACACCATCCGCGGCGCGGCGGGCGCGAGCATCCTCAACGGCGAACTGCTGGTCGAAGAGGGCTGGATCTAGTCGTCGCGGGTCGACGACCGCGACCGGCGAACCGACCGGGTCCCGCGGAATCGATTTCAGTACCTCTTTTCCGCGGCACCGCGTCGAGACGGCCATGAGACGCGCCAGAGTCCAGACCGCAGACGGTCCCCGCGAGGGCGAGTACCGGGACGGCGTCGTCGTCGCCGACGACCGCGAGTACGTCGTCGGCGAGGCCGCCCGACTGCTCGCGCCGTGCGAGCCGTCGGCGCTGTTCTGCGTCGGCCGGAACTACGCGGCCACGCTCGACCAGATGGACTACGAGCGGCCAGACGAGCCCGACTTCTTCATCAAGCCCCCGCACGCGGTGATTCCCCACGGAGCGCCCATCCCGTACCCGTCGTTCAGCGGCGAACTCACCTACGCCGGCGAACTCGTGGCCGTCATCGACGAGCGCTGTCACGACCTCGAACCGGCCGAGGTGCCCGAGTACGTGCGCGGGTACACCATCATGAACGACGTGGACGCGCTCGACCAGCAGGGCCGGACCGCGCGGAAGGCTTTCGACGGGTCGGGGCCGCTCGGCCCGTGGCTCGAAACCGACCTCGACCCGGCGAACCTGGAGATGCACACCGAAATCAACGGGGAGCGCCGCCAGGAGTCGAACACCGAACTGATGCTCTTCTCGCCGTTCGAGGTCCTCTCGTACCTCTCGAAGCGGTTCACGTTCCGCCCGGGCGACGCGGTCGCCTTCGGCAGCCCCGCGAATCCGGGGCTCGTCGAACCCGGCGACGTCGTCGAGATCACCTACGAGGGGGTCGGGACGCTGCGCAACCCGGTGGAGTGACCGCCGGGGCTCACTGCACCTGATTCCGGAGGTCCTCGTAGCGCCCCGTCTCGTCTACGTGCCGGACGTTCTCGACGAGGATGTCGGCCAGCCGCTCCCAGTACTTCGGCGTGTGACCGGCGTTGTGCGGCGTTATCAGCACGTTGTCGAAGCCCCACAGCGGGTGGTCCTCGGGGAGGGGTTCGGGGTCGGTCACGTCGAGTGCGGCCCCGCGGACGGCGTTGCCCCGGAGCGCCGACACGAGCGCGTCGGTGTCGACGATGGGGCCGCGCCCGACGTTCACGAGCACCGCGTCGGGCTTCATCGTCCGGAACGCCTCGTCGTCGACGAGGCCGCGGGTGAGGTCCGTCAGCGGTGCCGCGACCACGACGTAGTCGCTCCGCGCGAGGACGTCGTGGACCGCTCCGGCGTCTTCCAGTCCGTGGACCTCGTCGGTCGGCCCGCCCTTCTCCGGCGAGTACCGGACGCCGAGCGTGGTGACGTCGAACGGCTCCAGTCGCTCGACGATGGCCTGCCCGAGCGCGCCGAGGCCGAACACCGAGACGGTCGATCCCTCGAGTTCCCGCGTCGGGAACGAGCGCCACTCCCGGCGCTCCTTGCGCCGCCACGCCGTGTGGAATCCCCGGGCGAACGAGAGCAGGAATCCGAGGACGTGCTCGCCGATGTTCGGGCCGTGGACGCCGGCGCCGTTGGTCACCGCGACGCCGTGTTCGCGCAGGTCGTCCATCGGGAGGTGGCCGGTCCCGGCGTAGGCGCACGCGAACAGTCGCAGGTTCTCCGCGGCCGGGAGGACAGACGGGTCGAGGGTGAGTCCCGTGGCGACGGGTGCGCTCGCGAGCAGTTCGCGCTCCTCCTCGGGGGTGCGCGCGAGTGCGATGTCCTTCTCGGGCAGTCGCTCGCGGAGGATGTCGACGTACTCCTCGGCGGGCATCCCGTGGATGGTCGCGCGCAGGACGGCGATGTCTGGGTCGCTCATACCGCGGCGTTCACCGCCGATGCATATGAAACTCCGCGGTCCGAACGGGCCGCGATTGGGTCGTGTCGACCCCCCGCCGGCGCGAACCGGTCGGCCACTGCGTGCCGAATCGCCATCGTCCGGCGCGTGCCGGTCGGCCGCGGGCGGGACGAGTCCACTGCGTCCGAGGTGGCCCGACCGCCTGCCGTTCCGGACCTTTAATACAGGGCGACGGCCCCCTACTGTGTATGGAGCGCGCAGACGTTGTCGTCGTCGGGGGCGGGCCGGCGGGGTCCTCGGCGGCACACGCGGCCGCGTCGGCGGGGGCCGACGCCGTCGTACTTGAGAAAGGGGTCCCGCGGGCGGACCGGGAGGGACTCGGTCCGGACTCGACGGACGCCGCAGGCATCCTCGACTACTGGGTCGACATCATGGGCATCCACCCCGACGAGATGCCCGAGGGAGTCGTCCTGCGGGAACTCGACGAGGCCGTCTTCGTCGGCCCGAACGAGTCCGTCGCCATCGAGAGCACCGGCATCGAGTCGTCGTACGACCGCTTCGGGTACACGTTCCACCGCGCCCGCTTCGACGACTGGCTCCGGAGTCGCGCGGAGGACGCGGGCGCGGCGTACCGGGTGCAGGCGTCGGTGCGAGAGGTCGAGACGGACCGCGACGGCGACCCCCGACACGTCGTCCGCGTCGCCGACGGGAGCGAGGTGGGCGCCGACGTCCTGATTCTCGCCGACGGCCCGCAGCGACAGGTGACCAACCGGGTCCTCGACCGCTATCTCCCCTTCGACGTCACCGACCGGCTCTCGACCCGGGAGGCGAACCACATCGCCTACCAGGAACACCGGCGCTTCCCCGAGGAGGTCTTCGAGGAGGTCGCCAGCGCCATCAAGTTCTGGTGGGGCTACATCCCCGGACACACCGCCTACCCGTGGGTGTTCCCGAACGACGACAACGTGGCCCGGGTCGGGCTCACGATGCCCATCGGCATGGACATCGACGACGTGGAGGACAGAGCGAAGTACGCCCTCCTCTCTGACGACGACGAGCGAATCCCGCAGGGCCGCGAGTACATCCGCCGCCTCCTCGAACGCGAGTACGGCGACGAGTACGACGTCGAGACCGACTTCCCCCTCGTCGAGGACCGCGGGAAGTCCGGGGGGACGGAGACGTACGCCATCTCCTCGACCCGGCCCGTCGACTCGCCGACCGGTGCCGGCATCCTCGTCGCCGGCGGCGCGATGGGCACGACGTCCGCCTTCCACGAGGGCGGCGACCACGTCGCCGTCCGGACCGGCCGCATCGCGGGCGAACTCGCCGCCGACGGCGACCTCTCGTCGTACAACCGGCGCTGGAAGGAGGCCATCGGCGACGAGGTGCTCCGCAACGTCGCCATGGCCGACGTGGTGCGGGACTACGGCCCCGACGACTGGGACTGGGCGTTCAGGACCGCGCGGAAGCTGCTGGCGTCGAGCGACGGCTACCAGCTGTTCGACCGCTCCGCGCTCGGCGCGGGGTTCAGCGGCGCGAAGCTACTGGGCACCTACAAGCGGGCGAAGTTCAGATACCGGAAGAGCCGCTACGTCCAGATCACCGAAGACGAGTACCAGGTCTGACCGGCGTCGTCGCCGGCGACCCGGACCGGGCATCCGGGTCGCCTCGGTCTCTCTCGTTTTCCGCCGTCGCTCGGCCTCAGCAGTTCGCCCCGCCGTCGCTCGGCCTCAGCAGTTCGCCCCGCCATCGCTCGGCCACAGTAGTTCGCCCCGCCGTCACTCGACCACAGTAGTTCGCCCCGCCGTCGCTCGGCCACAGTGGTTCGCCCAGTCGCCGCGCGAGGCGCAACGGGTTTCACCGCCGGTCCCCTACCGTGTCGTGCACACCTCTAGTCCCCGCCCGAGCACTCCCGCTTCGGGAGCAATGACAGCGCGGAGAACCCGGGTGTGCGACACCGGTCGCGTCTCACGACGCGGCCGCCGCGCCCGTTCGCGGACGCGGCACCGGTGGCGAGACCCGCCACCCGCCCGGCACGAGGGTTTCCCGGCCGACGCGGCACGCCGCCACGGGATGAGGCCGGTCGTTA
>JBDGSQ010000060.1:0-2043 GCA_042217455.1 Haloferacaceae archaeon
TAAAACTTAACACCCACGGACGACCTAGCACGTCCATGACCGTCGAAAACGCCGGGGATTCCGGCTCTGGGTCAGATTCGCGACCCGTCGTCTACGATCTCGCTCCCGCCTGTACGGCCGAGGACGTCGAGGTCGGCTCGTTCTATCACGCCGTCGTCAACGGCGTCGTCGATTACGGGGTCTTCGTCGACATCTCGGACAACGTCTCCGGTCTCGTCCACGAGTCGAACCTCGATTCCGACTACGCCGTCGGCGACCGCCTCATCGTCGAACTCGACGAGATACGCGAGAACGGCGACATCGCGTTCGACGAGGCGCAGCCGGCCGACTACCGCACGAAGATACGCGACCACCGGCCGACCATCACGCAGATATCCGACCTGCAGACCGGCGAGACGGTGACCGTGCAGGGGCTCGTCGCGCAGGTGAAACAGACGGCCGGCCCGACCGTCTTCCAGGTGGCAGACGAGACGGGCATCGTCGGAGCCGCCGCGTTCGAGGAGGCGGGCGTGCGGGCGTACCCCGAAGCCGAACTCGACGACGTGGTCCGCGTCACCGGGCACGTCGAGGACCACGAGGGCGCCCTCCAGCTAGAGGTGGAGTCGCTGACGCGGCTCGACGGCGACGCCGCGAGCGAGGCACGCCAGCGACTCGACGCCGCCTTCGAGAAGCGCGCAGAGCCCCACGACGTCGAGCCGCTCGTCGACTGGCCCGCGCTGGAGAAACTCTACCCCGACCTCAGAACGGTGGCCCACAGGCTCCGGCGGACGGTGCTCGAGGGGCGGCCGATTCGCCTCCGCCACCACGCGGACGGCGACGGGATGTGCGCCTCGATTCCGGTCCAGCTGGCCCTCGAGAACTTCATCGAGGAGGTCCACGAGTCCGGCGACGCCTCCCGGCACCTGTTCAAGCGCCTGCCGAGCAAGGCGCCGTTCTACGAGATGGAAGACGTCACGCGCGACCTGAACTTCGCGCTGGAGGGGAAAGCCCGCCACGGGCAGAAGCTCCCCCTGCTGCTCATGCTCGACAACGGCTCGACCGAGGAGGACGTCCCCGCCTACGAGAATCTCGCGCACTACGACGTCCCCATCGTCGTCATCGACCACCACCACCCCGACCCGGAGGCCGTCGAACCGCTCCTCGACGCCCACGTCAACCCCTACCTCTACGGCGAGGACTACCGCATCACGACGGGGATGATGTCGGTCGAACTCGCGCGGATGATCGACCCCTCCATCACCGGGGAACTGCGACACGTCCCCGCCGTCGCGGGACTCTCCGACCGCTCGAAGGCCGACGCCATGGCCGAGTACGTCTCGCTCGCCGAGGCCGAGGGCTTCGACCGCGAGAAGCTCCTGAACATCGGCGAGGCGCTCGACTACGCCGCCCACTGGCTCCGCTACAGCGAGGGCAAGACGCTCGTCGGCGACGTCCTCGACGTCGGCTGCGACGACGAGAACCGCCACGAGGAACTCGTCGAGTTCCTCTCGACGCGCGCCGAAGACGACGTCGCAGCGCAGCTCGACGCCGTCGAGTCCCACGTCGAACACGAGCGACTCGCGAGCGGGGCACACCTCTACCGCGTCGACCTCGACAACTGGGCGCGCCGGTTCACCTACCCCGCGCCGGGCAAGACCACCGGGAAGCTCCACGACCGGAAGGTGGGCCAGACCGGCGAGCCGGTCATCACCATCGGCTACGGCCCCGACTTCGCGGTCCTGCGCTCCGACGGCGTCAGACTCGACATCCCCGAGATGGTCTCGGAACTCAACGAGGAGATCGTCGGCGGCGGCGTCTCCGGCGGCGGCCACCTCGTCGTCGGCTCCATCAAGTTCGTGAAGGGCATGCGCGAGGAGGTCATCGACAGCCTCGTCTCGAAGATGGCCGACGCCGACATCGACGAGGAGCTGTCGAGCACGGCCACGATCGACCCCGAGGTCGACCCCGCGAACTGACGCCGGAGCTGACCCGTCGGTACGGCGGTCGCTTCCCTCGTTCGTCGGTACGGCGGTCGCTTCCCTCGTTCGTCGGTACGGCGGTCGC
>JBDGSQ010000060.1:2143-5341 GCA_042217455.1 Haloferacaceae archaeon
TCCCTCGTTCGTCGGTACGGCGGTCGCTCTCTGACTGTCTCCCCCTTCGCTTCTGCCTCGGCAGTCGCACCCCTCGGCTCCCGGCGTGGCAGTCGCGCTCCCCCCGACTCGCCGCGGCGACGTCCGTCACCGCGTGCGGTCGCGGACCATCTCCTCTAGCTCGGCTCGCACCGTCCCCGTCGTCGCGTCGAGTCCCTCGCTCGTCTCCACCGGGTACGCCTCCGGCGACCGGAGGGCCCGCACCCCCTCGGGGAGTTTCGACAGGTTCGCCGCCCGCCGAGCGCGGGCGTCGTCGAGCGACGGCGGGTCGGCGACCGCCTCGCCGTCGGCGACGACCGTCTCGAGCAGCTCCTCGCCCGGCGCGTCCTCTCCGCGCTCTGCGAGGACGTCGCGCTCGAACCGGCCGTCGCGCTCGACCCGACGAACGCTCTTTGCCCCCGGGTAGGTGACCTTCCCGGTCGAGAGCTTCATCGAGGGCCGCATCTCGCCGTCGCGCTCGACGCCGACCAGTTTGTAGACGGCCTCTAGCTTCGGCGCGTCGGTGCTCGTCGTCAGCGCCGTCCCCGGCCCGAACCCGTCTGCGAGGCCGCCTTCGCGGAGGAAGCGGTCGATCTCGTACTCGTCCACGCCCGAGGAGACGAAGACGTCGCCGTCGAAGAACTCGCTCACCTCCTTCGAGAGCGCGACGAGGTCGCCCGAGTCCAGTCGCACGCCCGCGACGTCCACCCCCTCCGCCGCAGCGACGTCCATCGCCAGTCGCGTCCCCTCGACGGTGTCGTAGGTGTCGACGAGCAGGACCGACTCGGAGCCGTAGACGGAGACGAACGCCTCGAACGCCTCGCGCTCGGACGGGAAACTCTGCACCCACGAGTGGGCCATCGTCCCGTAGACCGGGAGGTCGAACAGCTCGCCGGCGGCGACGTTCGAGGTGCCGTCGAACCCGCCGACGTAGGCCGCCCGCGCGGCCTTGACGCCCGCGTCGGTGCCGTGTGCGCGACGCGAACCGAAGTCCACGAGCGTCTGGTCGCCCCCGTTGCGGTCGACGGCGTCCCGCATTCGGGCCGCCTTCGTGGCGACGAGCGTCTGGAACCCCACCTGGTTGATGAGCGCCGTCTCGAACAGTTGCGCCTCGAACAGCGGCCCCTCGACCTCCAGCATCGGCTCGTTCGGGAAGACGGCCGTCCCCTCGGGCATGGCGCGCACGTCACCGGTGAACTCGAAGGACGAGAGTCGGTCGAGGAAGTCGCCGTGGAAGCCCTTCGCTTCGAGGTAGGCGAGCGCCCGGTCGCCGAAGCTGAGGTCCGTCACGTAGCGGAGCGCCTGTTCGACGCCGGCGACGACGGCGTAACCCCGATCCGGCGGCAGCGACCGGAAGAACAGGTCGAAGGTGGCTCGCGGCTCGTGGCCCGCCTCGTGGTACCCCTGCAGCATCGTCAGTTCGTAGAGGTCCGTGAACAGCGCGAGGTTCTCCGGCGTGACGTACCCGAAGGTCGAACTCCCCATGGGACACACTGGCACGCGGATCACCATCAGTTCACCCCCGCCCGTCACTCTCTCGGCACCTGCGCGTCGGGTTCGCCCGTCGGCTCCCGCTCGTCGCTCTCTGCCCCTCCGTCGCTCTCTGCCCCCCGTACGTCTCCCGCTCGCCGTTCGAAGTGGATACCGCGCCTCGCCAGCGCGGCTGCCGCGACGGCGGCGAGTGCGGCCACGGCAACCAGCGACATCGGAACTCGCTGCCCGCCTCCCCGCCAGTCCGCGTCGAACACGCGCCGGTAGTAGGCCGCGACCGACTCCCCCTCGAGGACGACGACCACCTCGCGGTTCTCTCCGGCCGAGTGGTCGTTCCAGTTGAGGGAGCCGACGGCGACGGCGTCGTCGACGAGGAGCCCCTTCGCGTGAATCTTCTCGAAGCGTCCCCCGGGGTCGGCGACGCGGACCGAGAGCGGGAGCGACTCGCGGCGCGCGAGAGCGTCGAGGCGGGAGGCGAGCGCCCGGTTCTCCTCGCGGACGTACCACGCCCCCGAGAGCAGGACGCGCACCTCGACGCCCCGCCGGGCGGCGCGCACGACCGCCCGGACCAGCGCCTGGTCTGGCCCGCCGAGCGTCGGCTGGAGGACGGCCACGCGGTCGTCTGCGGCGTCGATTCTGTCGACCAGTGCTCCCTCCGCGTTGCCGGGCGCGGTCAGGAGTGAGACGGACTCGACGCGGTACTCGCGGGGCGCGAAGTTCGACGGGTAGGACCCGTTCGCCGCCGGCGTCGGAACGAGTCGTCGTCCCGACCGGTAGCGCCGCCACCCGACCGTCCCCGTCCGGTCCGCGTCGGCCGCGAAGAGCCCGGCGAGTTCGTCGGCGACGGGTGCAGACTCGGCGACGACGCCCCACCCGCGACTGGCGTTCCCGCCGACGCCCGCCGGCTTCCAGTTCTCGGTCAACACCACCGCGCGGCCGTCGGCGACGGCGTACTTGGCGTGGTGAAACGAGAACGCGGCGCGGGGCCCGCCGACCACGCGGACGTCGGCGCCGGCGGCGACGAGCCGGTCGAGGACGCGCGCCTCGCGGCGCGAGAGCCCTCCGACGGGTCCGCCGTCGACGAGCACTCGGACGCGGACGCCGCGGTCGGCGGTCCGAATCAGGAGGCTCGCGACTCGCCGGGAGGTGAACGTGTAGCCGGCGACCAGCAGCCGCTCGTCCGCCCCCCGGAGGGCGTCGAGAGCCACGCCGGGGTCGTCGGGGAGGACGAACGCCGTCGCGTTCGCGGCCCCGAACCGGACCGGGTCCCGCGGGGCGAACCCCACGGGCCACCAGCGCCTCCCGCGCCCGGAGCGCACGAGTCGCTCTCCCTCGGGGGCGCTCTCGTAGGCGACCCGGTCGAGCTCCGCGCCGTCGCGGAGGAGTCGGAGCGTCTCGCCCGCGTTCGAGAGTCGGAACGACCCCGGCGCGCGGACCACCGCGACTGTCCCGCTGGCCGCCGTCAGGTTTCTGACTGCCGACGGGTCGGGCGTGACCACCACCCGACCGGGTCGGGGGGCCGTGACGGTGACCGTCGCCTCGCCGTCTGTGAGCGACGCCGTCCCCGGCGACGGGAACGCGACCACGACGAACTCGCCGCTGTCGCCGTCGGCGACGGGATTCGGGAGGACCGAGACGACGTGTGGAGTCGTTGGGGTCGTCGTCTCGTTGGCAGCGGGTGGAGTCGTC
>JBDGSQ010000060.1:5441-8531 GCA_042217455.1 Haloferacaceae archaeon
GGCAGCGGGTGGAGTCGTCGCTGCCGTCGCGTGCGCGACGCCTCCCGCGACGGGACCGGCGGCGGGCGCGACGAGCACGCACGCGACGAGTGCGACGGCGAGCAGGCGCCAGACCGACGCGGCCACGGACACGGGCAGGGGTGGCCCCGTCTTCCCACAAGAAGGTTCGCTCCGGTGCCTTTTTGCGCCAGTCCGACCGTCCCCGAACTATGCAGGTCGTCGAGTACCTCCAGCTTGCTGGCTACGCGCTCGGTGCGTTCGGTGGCGTTCTCCTGTTCGTCGAGTTCTTCCAGATACCGAGCTACGTATCGTACGACGAGGAGTTCCAGAGCTACTCGGTCGACATCTCGCCGCAGGAGATCGCAGAGCACACGTGGATCGGTCGCGTCGGCGGACTGTGCGTCGCGCTCGGGTTCACGGCCCTGTTTCTGGCCACGTTGCTCGGCTGAGACGGAAGACGGGCGGGGCGCGTGCTTCGGACGAGGGCGTCCTCGACCTCAGGCGGTCTGTTCGACGCCGAGGGCGTCGGCCGCGAGTTCCGCCTCCTCCTGGACGAGGAACGAGCGGTCGTCGGTGTACTCGGCGGCCGCTTCGAGGGCGCGCTCGGTGCCGATCTGTCTGAGCGCCCACGCGGCGCTCGCGCGGACCGTCTCGGCCTCGTCGTCTGCGAGCGCGTCCGCGAGCGGGTCGACGGCGCGGGTGTCGCCGATGAGTCCGAGCGCGCGCGCCGCGTAGGGTCGGACGTTGTCGTTCTCCATCGCGAGCTTGTTCGCGAGGGGCTGGGTGGCCTCCTCGCTCCCGATCTCGCCGAGCGCCTTGAACGTCGCGCGCTGGAGCTGCGGGTCCGAGTCGGTGTCGACGTACTCGACGAGCGTCTCGACCGCGTCCTCGGCCGCCATCTTGCCGATGGCCTTGATGGCCGCCTTGTCGCGGCGCTGGACGAGCTGGTGCAGGTCGTCGAAGGCGCGCCGGTCGTTCATCCGCGTGAGCGCCTCCACGCAGTGGTCCTGCATGAAGTCCGACTGGAGTTTCTCCATCGCGAGGAGAATCATCTCGACGTTGCCGCGCTTCTCGTGTTCCTTGACGGCGCTCCACTCCGGCGGGAAGTCCTTGTAGTGACCGAGGACGTCGTAGAAGCCTTCGGCCTGCAGCTGCTCGCGCGTCGAGAGGTCGTCCCACTCCTGGGCGTCCTCGAGTCCGGACGTGAGGCCCGATGCCGCCTCGACCAGCGCCGCGATCGTCTCTGCGTCCTCGTCCGGGTCGAGGTCCGCGCTCTCGACGGCGTCGCTCGCGGATTCGAGCGCCGCGACGAGGTCGTCCTGGTCGTCGCTCGTGACGTCGATGGTCGCGTCGAGCGTGTCGCCGACGGCGTCGGCGAACTCGTTCACTGCCGCCGCGACCTCGCCCTCGCCCTGCTCGGTCCACCGCGTGTCCTGTATCTTCGCGGCCCCGTCGTCTATCTCGCTCACGACGTCCTCGGCGTAGGGGCCGCGCTGGTCCTCCAGCTCGTCGCGGAGGTCCGACAGGCGGGACTCGAGTTCCTCGCGCGGGTCGTCGGCGTCCTCGTCGTCCTCGTCGGGTTCGGGGAGGTCGGCGGCTTCGAGGTCGGTCTCGACGTCGTCGAGGGCCGCCTCCACCTCGTCGAGGTCCGATTCGGTCTCGGCCGCTTCGAGAGCCTCCCGGGCCTCGTCGAGCCGCGTTTCGAGGTCTTCGGCCGTCACGTCGCTCGTCTCGTCCGCGCCGGACGCTTCGGTGTCCTCGCCGGCGTCTTCCCCGTCGGTCATGTCTGGAATCTCCGTGCACTACCGAAAAGAGCGTTTCCCTTCGCGGGTCACAGAGCGGGTCGGGCAACCATCCCTACCCGGGGCGGCCTGTTCGGCCGATACCGTTACGGTTGCCCTCCGCCGACAGCCCCGTCGGCTGTCGAATAGCACGTTCTCGGCCGAGACACTTCTCTCTGACGCCGGTTCGGGACGCTGCGGGGCGTCGTGCGAGCCCACGAGGGTGCGCCGCGGGGCGTCGTGCGAGCCGGCGGTGAGGGAGGGCAGGGCGTCGAGTACCGCCCGCCGCCGACGTTTATTACCGCCCCGCCCGGACGTGGGCCATGGGAGACATCGACGACTTCGAGCGAATCAGAGAGAGCGGCGTCGTGGCGGTCGTCCGCGGCGCGGACGCGGACCTCGTCGTCGACGTGGCGGACGCACTCGTCGCGGGCGGGGTGACGGCCGTCGAGGTGACCGCGGACACGGCCGGCGCCACGGAGATGATAGCCGACGTGGCCTCGGTGTTCGACGGGGACGAGGCCATCGTCGGCGCGGGGACGGTCCTCGACGCCGAGACGGCGCGGGCGGCGCTCATGGCCGGGGCCGAGTTCCTCGTCGCGCCGAACTTCGACGAGGGCGTCGTCGAGACGGCGAATCGGTACAGTGCGGTGGTCGCCCCCGGCGTCATGACCCCCACCGAGGCCGTCGACGCCGTGGAGGCGGGCGCGGACCTCGTGAAGGTGTTCCCGGCGTCGACGCTCGGCCCCGGCCACCTCGCGGCGATGAAGGGACCGCTCTCGCACGTGCCGATGATGCCCACCGGCGGCGTCGACGTCGACAACGCGGGGGCGTTCGTGGAGGCGGGCGCCGTCGCCGTGGGCGCCGGGAGCGCGCTCGTGGACCTCGACGCGGCGCGAGCGGGCGAGTTCGAGGCCATCACCGAGACGGCGCGGGCGTTCCGGCGCGAAATCGAGTCCGCACGGGCCCGGACCGAGACGCGGGAGTGACCGTGAGCGGCATCGTCTTCTTCCGGACGCAGAACCGGGCGGAGGTGGTCCGGTTCTACGCCGAGACGGTCGGCGCGGAGGTGTGGCTCGAACAGCCGGACTGCACCATCCTCGACAGCGACGGCTTCCGGTTCGGCTTCTGCCAGCGCGAGACGACAGACGACTGCGGCATCCTCACGTTCGTCTACGAGACCGAAGCGGAGGTCGACGCGATGCGCGAAGCCGTCGGCGACGCGGCGCGCGAGGAACCGCACCGGAACGACCGGTACGACATCTACCAGTTCTTCGCCGACGACCCCGACGGCCGGACCGCCGAGTTC
>JBDGSQ010000010.1:0-8517 GCA_042217455.1 Haloferacaceae archaeon
CAGTCGTCGTGGGTGCGACCCCGTTCCGGCCAGTCGTCGCGGGTGCGACCCCGTTACGGCCAGTCGTCGCGGGTGGTCTCGCCGGGCGTCTCCTCCGATTCGGACTCGTCTCGCAACTCCCACTCGGCCGCCTCCGCGGCATCCTCTACGGGCAGGTACTCCCACCCGGTCGCCTCCGCCATCTGGGTATCCTCGTCTGTCGTGCCGACGAAGACGTACCGGTCGGTGTCGAACTGGCGTTTCACGTTCTCCAGACTCTCCTCTTTGCCGCGCGGCCCGGAGAAGAAGTCCTGTCTGATACGGTGTTTGCGGGTGAAGTTCGTCACCACGTACGTCGGTTTCTCGCTCACGACGCCGACGTACGCCGTCCACCGCCGCGCGTCTTCGAAGACCGCAGTGGGGTCTGCGACCCGCTTTAAGGCCTCTAGCTCGAACGCCAGCGTCATCTCACCGCTGCTCTGCATACTCGTGTGTTTCCGGGACTGTGGAAAACGGCTTCGGTCCCGCCGGGACCGGGCGCGGGCGACCTCAGCAGTCGACGACCTCGTAGTAGTCGGTGAAGACGACCACGTCGCCGCGTGTCAGCGCCGACGCCTCGCCGCACTGGGCGTAGCCGTTCGCGATCGCAGCGAGCATCGTCTGGTCGGCCTCGTCGAGTTCGTCGAAGTGGCGCACCCGACCCTGTCCGTCGGCGGGCGTGCCGTCTACTCTCGTCACGGTCACCGTCTTCGCCATATGTTATCGAATACCATGGTACTGCTTAAACGTTGCGGCGAACAGCTTCGGCGTCCGAGAGCGGGGAGTCAGCGAGTGGAGAGTCAGAGAGCGGGGAGTCAGCGAGTGGAGAGTCAGAGAGCGGTTACTGCTCTGCGGTCTCGGCGAGCATGTCGACCTTGAAGTCCTTCGTCATGAGGAGGTCCTTCTGGTCTGCCACGTCGCGCTGCTCACGCATGAGCTGTTTGTACGCGCTCTGGGGCGCGAGGTCGCCGATGAGGACGCCGCCGATTATCTTGCCGTCCTTGAACGCGAGCCGCCGCCACTCGGTGTCGGAGTACTTGGCCTCCGCCTCGTCGTCGCCGATGGTCGGGTGACCGAAGGAGAGAAACGGGAAGTCGAAGTGGGTGATGGAGTACGAGGAGACCCACTCGAAGGGGGACGACTCGGGGTCGACCATGTTCTTGGCGGCGGTGGTGCCCTGCTCTTTCGCGCTCCCCCACGCGCCGTTCTGCGTCTGCGCTTCGAGGATGACGTCGTAGAACTGCGTGATGTCCCCAGCCGCGTAGATGTCCTCGTCGCTCGTCTGCATGTACTCGTCGACGACGATGCCGTCGTCGACTTCGAGACCGGACCCCTGCAGAATTTCGGTGTTGAAGTTCAGCCCGACCGCCACGCCGACGAAGTCGGCCTCGTAGGTGTCGCCGTTCGGGTCGACCGCGCCCGTCACGTGGCCCTCGTCGTCGACCGTGAAGTGGTCGACGCCGCTCTGGAAGACGGGCGTGACGTCGCGCTCGCGGAGAGCATCGTGGATGATCTCCGCCCCCTCCACCGAGAGGGCGTAGCGCCACCACGAGTCCCCGCGCATGAGGTAGTGGGCCTCGACGTCCTGCGCGGCGCAGATGGCCGCGAGGTCGATGCCGAGCAGTCCGGCCCCGATGACGATGCCGGTGTCTGCCTCCTCTACGTGCTCGCGAATCCGCCGGGCGTCCTGAAAGGTCCAGAAGTGGTGGAGGCCCTCCGCGTCGGAGTTGCCGACCGGCAGTTGCGTCGGCGTCCCGCCAGTCGCCACCAGCAACTTGTCGTAGGAAACGTCCTCGCCCTCGTGGGTCGTTATCGTGTGGTCGTCGGGGTTGATGTCGGTGACGAGCGTGTTGAGTCGGAGGGCGATGTCCCGGTCCTCGTACCAGGATTCGTCGTGAATGGAGATCGGCGCCTCGGGTAGCTTCCCCTTCGCGAACTCTTTGATGAGGATCCGGTTGTACAGGGTCTCGCCCTCGTCTGTGACGACGGTGATGTCGGCGTCGGGAGCCTCCTCGCGGAGCGTCTCCGCAGCAGAACTACCGGCTATCCCGTCGCCGATTATCACATACGACTGGGTCATATTCGGAACCTTCGTTACCGGGGTTAATGTGGATTGCTATCCGCGGGAGGCCGTCAGATGAAAGGATTTACGGTCTACGGACCTGTACACCCCCGTTTCGGAGAGTGGAGAGATTCGAATCGAAAGGGGGAGACGGACGCTCCGCGCTGGGTTGAAGGTGTTCGAGCGCAAGCGTCTCCCCATGAAGCTCCGACAGAACGTCCGACACTTCGCCGCCAAGAAGGCCCTGACGATGCCGGTCGTCGGCGACGTCGCCCGCGAGCGACTCGTAGACCTGCACGTCGACGTCTTCGGCGGCAAGGCCGACCCGGAGCGGCGCGAGGAGCGCACGGAGCACCTCGAAGCGTTCTTCGACGCGACGTTCGACACGTACGTGGCCGCGCTCGACGAGGGGTACCCCGAGGCCGAGGCGCGCGAGATAACCCACATTCAGGCGAACTTCGACTTCTACAACCACGGCTGGACGGAGATGATGGAGTTCCCGACCGACGAGGTAACCGCCCACTACGAGCGCTACGAGGACTTCTTCGAGCAGCACGGCATCACCATCGACTACCCGCTGGGCGAGTTCTACCGGGAGGACATCCCGGCCGCGCCGTCGACGCCAGCGAAGCTAGAAGACCCGGAACACCCTCACGCCGAGGGCGGATTCGCGGACGACGTCTACGTCGAAGACGAGAGCGGGGAACTGAGGGTCGGCGGAGGGGAGGAGCCGGACGACGTGGACGTCTCGGCCGCGCCGGGCGTCGACGAACCGGCCGAAGAGGAGTAACGTTCCCGCCGCGGCGCGAGCGTCCCCGCTGTCGAGTGAACGAGACGGGGAGCGGCCGCGCTACCGTCGAGCGAGCCTCGAGAGCAGGTCGGAGCCGTTCTCGGTCGGCGGGTCGCCGTGCCCGATGGCGGCGACGGAGAACTCGCCGGCGGTGGAGGCAAGGCGGGCGATGCTGTCTCTGACTGCGGCCGTGTCGTAGCTGAGTGCCCACGGCGAGGACTGGAGCCTCCCGTTGCCTTCGCGCACGAGGTCGCCGAGGACGCCGACGTCGCGCTCCGCGCTCACGAACGCGGTGTGACCGCGCGTGTGTCCCGGCGTCGCGTGGACCGCGAAACTGCCCACCGCCTCGCCGTCCTCGACGCGGCGGACGTCGAGGTCCGGTGACGAGAGCAACAGGCCGCTGACCCGCTGGAACGCCCCCTTGCGGTCGGTCCACGACGGCCGCCGCGAGCCGTCGAGGTAGCTCGCGTCCGGTTCGCGGGCGTACACCGGCGCGTCGAAGGGGAGTCGCCGGAGGGTCCCCACGTGGTCGAAGTCGTAGTGCGTCAGGAGAATCCGCCCGACGTCGGACACCTCGTGGCCGAGGACGTCGAGGTGTCGCCGCAGGCGGTCCGCGTCCCACGGCGTCCCGGCGTCGACCAGCGTCAGGACGTCGTCCTCGACGAGGTAGGCGTTCGACATCCGGAGCGGGAGCAACCAGACGCCGTCGGCGAGCCGTCTGACCATGCCCGCCCGTTCGGCCCTCGGCAGGAAAGTGGTTCCGACCCGCAGTCGGGGGGTCGCTCAGTTCCCCCCAGTGGGAAGGTGTCACTCAGTCGTCCGCGGCAGGCGGGGGTCGCTCAGTTCTCCCCGGCGGGAGGGGGTCGCTCAGTTCTCCCCGGCGGGAGGGGGTCGCTCAGTCGTCCGCGGCGGGTGTCGCCCCCGGCGAATCGGTGACGACGTTGTCGGTCCACGTCCCGCGGAGGAACCACGCGCCGGCGACGACGGCCGAGACGACGTTCGAGAACGCGATGCCCCACCAGACGGCCTCCGGCCCCATTCCGAACTGCTGAATGAGCGCCAGCGCGGGCGGGATGCGGAACACCCACAGCGAGAGGATGGAGAAGGCCATCGCGGTCCGGGTCGACCCCGCGCCCCGGAACCCGCCGGAGGTGACTCTGAAGGCCCCGAGGAAGACGTACGTCGGCGCGGTGATGTGGATGAACGAGACGCCGACGGCGATCACGGGCGCGGCGTTCGGGCCGGTGATGAACACGGAGACGATGGAGTCGGCGAACGCGTAGGCGACGACGCTCACGACCCCGAGCGCCGCAGACAGCAGGCCGACGCTGAGAAACACCGCCCGCCTGGCCCGGTCCGGCTTGTCGGCCCCGAGGTTCTGTCCCACGATGGTCTCGGTCCCCTGTGCGAGACCGAGGGCGGGGAGGAAGACCAGCGAGTTCAGGCGCGCGCCGATGCCGAACGCGGCGACGGCGGCCGCCTGGTCGACGCCGACGGCCGTGGCACCGCCGAGCGCGACCAGCGCGGTCATCGCGGTCACGCCGAGTGCGCGGGTGGACTGCTCGACGCTCGTCGGCGCGCCGATGCGGACGATCTTGCGCACCGTCTCGCGCCTGAGCAAGAGGTCCGAGGGCGAGAGGTGGATGCCGACCCGGCCGGTAAACAGCAGTCCGAGGCCGACGACCGCGCCGACCCCTCGCGAGAGAACCGTGGCGATGGCGGCCCCCTGCACGCCGAACCCGGTGAACCCGGTCGCGGCGAACAGCGTCGTCTGGAGCCCCGAGAGGCCGAGCCACCCGAACAGCGGGTTCCCCTGAAAGCCGAGGACGAGGAATGGGTCGAGGAAGACGTTCATCGCCACGCCGAAGGCCATCAGGTACATCGGCGTCCGGGTGTCGCCCCACCCGCGCAGGAGCGCCTGGAACATGAAGAAGCTGAACATGAAGTAGAGGCCGAGGAAGATGGTCCGGGTGTACCCGACGGCGAGCCGGTGGACCGCCGTCCCGGGCGTGGTGCCGATGAGCGGCAGGAGGGACGGCGCGACGAGGTAGCCGAGGACCGAGAAGCCGAAGGCAACGAGCGTGACGAACGCGATGGTCTGGCCGGCGACGTGCGGGACCCGGTCTTCGTTGCCCGCGCCCTTGTTCTGGGCGACCAGTACCGTCCCGGCGACGGTGAAGCCGCCGCCGACCGAGATCATCAGGAAGACGAGCGGCCACGAAAAGGAGAGGGCGCTCACCGCGTCCTGCCCGAGGCGGCCGACCCAGAAGGTGTCCGCGAGGTTGTATCCGACCTGCATCAGCTGCGAGAGGACGAGGGGCGTCGAGAGCACCAGCAGGGGCTTCAGCAGGTCGCCGTCGACGAGGTTGACGTCGCGCCCGCGGGTGCTCACGCCCGCTCCCCCCGCCGCAGGTCCGAGAGGACGTACTCGCGCAACTGCTCGCGGATCACCTCGGGGTCGTCTCGCTCACCGAGGGTGACGTGGGCCGATCGGGCACCGTCGAGGGCGGCGAGGACGAACCGCGCCGTGGCCTCGGCGTCGACGTCCCGGAAGACGCCCTCGGTAACGCCCTCCGCTATCGTCTCGGCGAGGAGCCGCCGGACGTACGCCCTGTTCTCGCCGAGTTGCTCGCGGAAGGCCGCGCGGTAGGGGGCCTGCGTCCGGAGTTCCAGCAGGGCGCGGTGGAACTGCTCGTACTCCGCGTCGTCGACGGGGAGGAACATGTCCACGAGCAGCTCCAGCCGCTCGGCCGGGTCTGCGGCGTCCGCTCCCGGCACGCGGTCCGCGAACCGCTGCAGGTGGTACCGGAGGAACGCGACGAGCAGTCCCTCCTTCGTGTCGTAGTGGTAGTGGAGCAGCGACTTGCTCCTGTCTGCCTCGTCTGCGATGGCCTGCATCGTGAGGTCTGCGTAGCCGTACTCCCGGAGGGCGCGACAGGTCGCTCGCATCAGTTCGTCGTGCGTGTCAGCGGGGACACTTCGTTCGGCACTCACTGACTAACCAGTCGGTCAGCCGCGTTAAAGCCTGTTTCGATTCCCGACGCGTTCGGTCGAATTCAGTCGGAGTGGAGGTCCCGCCGGAGACCTCCCGGTGGCTCCGTTGAAACCTTCAGTCGCCTACGTCCGGTCGATGCGGTCCGCGCACTCGAAGCCGGCGACGATGCCGCCGTTGAGACTGCGCTCGGGGTACTGCGAGCGGCTCGCCATGCCGGCGTAGTAGACGCCCTCCGCCACGTCGTCTGCGAGGTCGTAGGGGATGACCTTCTCGAGGTAGCCCTGCTCGTAGATCGGCGCGGCCCGCGGGTTCCGCGCGACGCGGAACCCGGTGACCGAGTCGCGGTCGAACGCGGGGAACATCTCCTCGACGTGCGAGAGCCAGTGGTCCCGCAGCTCCCCGTCGTCCATGTTCCAGAGGTCCTCCTCGCGGGACTGGACGTAGCTGGCGACGTAGAGGAGGTGCTCGCCGCCGTACCGCTCCCGGGAGACGAAGTTGGTGTGCTCGATGAGCGCGCCGAAGGGGGCGTCGTGGTCGATGTTGAGCCAGTAGGTGTCCATCAGCGACTCCTCCATCGAGACGAGCGCGCAGACCGCCCCCTGGAACTCCACGTCGCACTCGTAACCGGTGAGCGCCTCCAGCACGTTCGGCATCGCGGCGACGACCACCGAGTCCGCCTCGTGGGTCTCGGCGCCGTCCGCCGTCTCGACGGTCACCGACTCCACCGCGCCGTCGTCGATGCCGACGCCGGTCACGCGCGCGTTCGTCGTGATGTTCTCCCGGCCCACCGCCTCGACGAGCGCGTCGAGCAGGGGGCGGAACCCGCCGTCGAAGTAGCCGAGAATCTCGCCCCGCGTGAGGTCGCGCTCGCCCCGGAAGCGGACGCGCCCGAGGAACCACGCGGCGCTGACGTCGCCTTTCCGGTCGCCGAACTTCCCGTCCAGCAGCGGGTCGACGAAGTTCTCGTAGACGCCCCGGGTCGTGTGGTCGACGACGAACTCCTCTATCGGTTCGTCGTCGAAGGCCTCGAGCGTCTCGTAGGTGTCGAACGAGGGGACGCCGCCCCGCACGTCCACGCCGAGAGTGAGCATCCCGAGTCGGAACTTGTCGTAGAGGCTCATGTGCGGGTAGGCAGCAATCTGCCACGCGGTGTCCAGCGGGTGGACGACCCCGTCGACGTAGTAGGCGTTCTTCCCGATCTTCCACGCCAGTTCGTCGCCGAGACCGAGCTCGTCGGCGAGTTCGACGATGGTCTCCTCGGACTTCGAGAGGTGGTGGTAGAACTTCTCGATGTCGTCGCCGGGCGTCTCGTAGACGGCCGCGAGCCCGCCCACGCGGTCCGACGCCTCGTAAACCTGCACTTCGTGTCCGCGCTGCTGGAGGCGGTAGGCGGCCGCGAGTCCGGCGATTCCGCCGCCGACGACGTGGTGCATGTTACTCGGTCGGCACGGGGCGAGTAAGACGCTTGTGGAGTGCAGTCACCCGCGCTCGCCCGGGAGGGGAACGGTGCGGGGCGCGCGCAAACCACCCGACAGCGGCGGGCCTGTCTCGACCCCGAACCCGACAGCTGGCGCGTCGCTCCGGCACCTTTTTACCACGACTGACGGAACTCGAACGCATGATTACGGTCAGGGCACCGGCCACGAGCGCGAACCTCGGGAGTGGCTTCGACGTCTTCGGCGTCGCCCTCGACCGACCCGCGGACGTCGTCCGCGTCGAGGAGGCCGCGGAGACGACCATCGAGGTGACCGGCGCGGGGAGCCAGTTCATCCCCGAGGACCCCGAGAAGAACACCGTCGGGGCCGTCGCGGAGGCGCTCGACGCGCCGGCGCACATCCGCATCGACAAGGGCGTCCGCCCCTCCTCGGGTCTCGGGTCGTCTGCGGCCTCCGCCGCCGCGGCCGCGGTCGCGCTGAACGAACTGTACGACCGGGGCCGCTCCCGCGAGGAACTCGTCCCCGTCGCCGCGGAGGGCGAGGCCGTCGTCTCGGGGGCGGCCCACGCAGACAACGTCGCGCCCGCCCTCCTCGGCGGATTCACCATCGCCCGCCACGACGAGGTGACCTCCGTCGACGCGGACGTGCCGCTCGTGGCGTGTCTCCCCGAGATCGCCGTCTCGACGAAGGACGCCCGGGAGGTCGTCCCCGAGACCGTCTCGATGGAGGACGTCGTCGAGACGGTGGGCAACGCCGCGGCGCTCACGACCGGCATGGCCCGGAGCGACCCGCGACTCGTCGGCGACGGCATGGACGACCCGGTCGTCACCCCCGCCCGCGCGGCGCTGATAACCGGATACGACGCGGTCCGCGAGGCCGCCTGCGAGGCCGGCGCGACGGGCGTCACCGTCAGCGGTGCCGGCCCCTCGGTCCTCGCCGTCTGCCGGTCCGACAGGCAGCGCGCCGTCGCCGGCGCGATGGTCGACGCCTTCGTCGACGCCGGCGTGGACGCGCGGGCCTACCAGACCCGCATCGGCGCCGGCGCGGAGTTGCTGTAGTCCGCCAGCCTCACATCGGCGTCGGCACAGCATTGCTGTCGTCCACAAGCCGCGCATCCGCACAGCTGCGCTGTCCCTTCTCCAGTCCGACGCGCTCTGGGCGTTCTCCAGTCCGACGCGCTCTGGGCGTTCTCCAGTCCGACGCGCTCCGGGTTCGG
>JBDGSQ010000118.1:0-8484 GCA_042217455.1 Haloferacaceae archaeon
CTCTTGCGCTCTCCAGTCTTCGCCTCTTGCGCTCTCCAGTCTTCGCCTCTTGCGCTCTCTCGAGATCGTCGCCGTGACTACTCCTCGACGGCGTCCTCGGGGAGGACGTGCAGACCCGCGCGACTCTTGAGCACCGGCACCGTGTCGGCCCCGTGGTCGAAGTACGACGGGCGGGCGACGGTCTTTGCCTCGTAGGTCTCGGGGTCGAGCACCTGCACCGCGCGCTCGTCCTCGACGGTCACGACGGTGGTCTCGTCTGCGTCGTCGGCGGTGCCCAGCGCGCTTGCGTCGGGGGCTTCGCCGTCCTCGAAGCGCGACTCGTACTCCTCGCCGGTGGTGAGCCGGGTGCCCCGGAGGTTCCCCTGCACGCTCCGGACCAGCACCGGGCCGTCGCCGTCCTCGGGGTCGATGACGTCGCCGGGGGTGTACTTCGGGAGGCGCACGGCGTAGGTGACCCGGTAGACCTCGTTGCCGTCCTCGTCCTCGGTGACGAGCGTCGGGTGGCTCTCGATGGTCCCCCCGAGTTCGCGGACGACGCGGTTCGAGACGGCCTCGCCGAGCTGGTTCGTCGAGAGCTTCACGTTCGGGCCGTCGGGCGTCTCTTTCACCTCGCTCACGAAGGCGTCCCGGTCGCCCGCTTCCTCCCTGTCGGCGACGTACTCGCGGGCCAGCTCGACCGCGCGGGACGCCTCCTCGCTCGTCGGCGTCCGGCCGTCGGCGCGAATCTGGACGACGCTCGCGTAGTAGCCGCCGGCGATGCGGCCGCAGCGCTTGCAGGTCCCGCGGGATATCTTCACCGGCACGACCCGCTCCTCCTCGACGTAGGTGCCGCGGACCGCGCCCTGGAACGCGGTGTGCATCCGGATGGTGTTCTGGTCGACCTGCTCGGGTTCGACCTGCCACGCGACGTCCTCGGCGCGGACGTGGACCGAGAGCGCGTCGCTGACCTCGTCGATGGCCACGTCGGTGTAGTCGCGCGCGCCGACGTCCACCCACCGGTTCCCGCGGTGGACCGCCCCGCACTGCGAGCAGACCAGCACCTCGATGCGGTCGGGGGCGTCCACGAGTTCGAAGTCCTCGAAGTAGCACTCGTCACAGAGGACCTCGTCGCCGTCGTGGGGCGCTCCCGGAAGCGGCTCGTCGCGCGGCTCGACGGGGTCGCCGCACCGGGGACAGAACTCGCGGGAGTCGCTCATTGGGACTCCGTACGCGTCTCGGGCGTTTAAGGCGTACGACCTCCGGGCGGCGTCCGAGGGATTCGGGTGAACCCGCCCTCAGACCGTCAGCTCCGGCTCCGGCACCGACTCGTCTGTGGCGGCGTCGCGCCACGAGCGAGACGGCTCCCAGTCGAGGGCTTCCCCGGCCTTCGCCGTCGAGAACGCGGTGGCGTCGCCGTCGACCCGGTCGTGCCACGCGGCCGGCACGTCGCCGTAGTAGTCCTCGAGCAGGTCGACGAGCGGGCGCCCGAGGGCGTTGTCGGCGGCGACGCAGTTGAACGCCTCGTGGCCGTCGACGGGGTCGGCGAGGGCGGCCGCGACCAGGTCGGCCACGTCCCGGACGTCCACGTACGACCAGTAGTTGCCCGCGCCGGCGGCGAGACTCCCGACGTAGCCGTCGTCCCGGCAGGGGTAGTCGCCGGGGAACTGAATCCACGAGGGGCGAATCGAGGCCACGGAGACCCCGTCGCGGCGGGCGATGGCAGACCCGACCTCCTCGGCGACGACCTTCGAGACGCCGTAGGCGTCCTCGGGCCGGCGCGGGTGCGACTCCGTGATGGGGAGTTCCTCGGGCAGCGTCCACTCGTCCATGAAGAAGAAGCCGTAGGCCCCGTCGCTCGAGGCCTGCACGACGCGAGCGCCGACGCGCCCCGCCGCAGTGAGCGCGTTGTAGGCCGCGAGGCTGTTCGTCTCGAAGACGCGCGTGCCGGCGTGCCGGTCGGCGACCGGGATGGCCGCCCAGTGAACCACCGCGTCCGGATCCACCGCGGTCGTCAGGTCGAGAATCTCGCCGGCGTTCGTCAGGTCCGCCGCGCGGAACGTCACGCCGTCCCGTCCCATCGCGTCGAAGCCCGGGTGGTCGAGGTCCACGCAGACCACCTCGTACTCGCCCGCCAGCCTGTCGACTATCCACCGCCCGGAGCGGCCGAGGCCGCCGGTCACCAGCACCGTCTCGGTCATGCTCGCACCGTGGGCGCCGAGGCACAAGTAGCCCGGCGTCTCGCCGTGTCACTCGCTGTTGTCCCGTGGTACCGTTTCTCCACCCGACAGGGTTTATGCCGCGCGTCGAGTAGCCTCCGGCATGCAGTGGAAAACGGACTGGGGACTCAGGGGACGGATGGTCCTGACGATGTTCCTCCTGTTCGCCCTCTACATCGTCTTCGTCGCGGTCCTCTGGGAGCTGACGACGAACCTGTTTCTCATCGTGGTGGTGATGGGACTGTTCTCGATCGGTCAGTTCTTCTTCAGCGACAAACTGGCGCTGTACAGCATGGGCGCGCACGTCGTCGACGAGAGCGAGTACCCGAAGCTCCACGCGACGGTCGGTCGCCTCGCCCAGCAGGCCGACCTGCCCAAACCGAAGGTCGCCGTCGCCGACTCGCGGGTTCCGAACGCGTTCGCCACCGGCCGGTCGCAGGAGAACTCGGCGGTCTGCGTGACCACGGGCCTCCTGGGGACGCTCGACGACGACGAACTCGAGGGCGTCCTCGCGCACGAACTCGCGCACGTGAAGAACCGCGACGTCGCGGTGATGACCGTCGCGTCGTTCCTCTCGACGCTCGCGTTCATGGTCGTCCGCTGGGGCTTCTGGTTCGGGGGCGGCCGTCGGCGCGACGGGGGCGGTGGCGGCGTCATCGTCGCCGTGCTGGTCTCGCTCGTGGTGTGGGTCGTCTCGTTCCTGCTCATCCGCGCGCTCTCGCGCTACCGCGAGTACGCGGCCGACCGCGGCGGGGCCGCCATCACCGGCAAGCCCTCGGCGCTCGCCTCCGCCCTGCTGACCATCGACGGGCGGATGGACCGCGTGCCGAAAGAGGACCTCCGCGACCAGTCCGAGATGAACGCGTTCTTCATCATCCCCGTCAAGAGCGACTTCATCGGGAAGCTGTTCAGCACCCACCCGTCCACGGAGCGCCGCGTCGAGCGCCTCCGCGAGCTCGAACGGGAGATGGAGACGGCCTGAGGGATGGGACTGTTCGACTCTCTCCGCTCGGTCTTCGGTCTCAGCGCCGAGGCGGACGCGGCCCGCGACGCGGACCCCGAGGACCTCTTCGGCATGAGCACCGCCTACCTGACGATGGAGGCGGAACTCGACTTCGCGCCGCTCGGAACCGCCGCGCTCTGTTTCTCCTCCGTCGACAGCACCGACTTCGCAGACACCGTCGGCGAGGTCGAGTCGATCCTCCACGCCGGCGAGGAGGAGACCGGCACCGAGTTCCGCCGCTACGAGGACGACCACGGCTACCACTGGGTCGTCCTCGACGACGACGACCCCGAGGACCTCGTCACCAGCGTCCACTTCGCTGCCGACACCTTCGCCGAGCAGGGCTACGGCTCGCGGCTGCTCGCCGCCGTCTTCGGCTTCGAGCGGGACGGCACCCGCGCGTACTGGATCTACTCGTTCCGCCGCGGGGCCTACTACCCGTTCGTCCCGAAGTCCGGCCACGAGCGCGACCAGCGACTGGAGTTCAAACTGGAGTCGGTCCTCGACGGCGAACTCGACGTCGAGGACGACGAGCAGTACTGGTACCCGCTCTGGCCCGACCGCCCCGGCGGGCACCCGTGGGGCTGAGACGCGGCCGGACCTCGGGCTCCTCGCAGGACTACCACTGCCCGCCTCCCACTCGCTGAGACCCACCGGGTCGGGTGCGGACCGCTCGCTCCCGTCGCGGCTGGGTGACACTCGCCGTCGTCGTCGCCGGACTGCTCGCCGGCCTCGCAGTCGTCGGCTTCCCGCCGCTGTTCCTCTTTCTCTCGCTGGCCGTCTTCTGGCCCTGACGGTCGCTCGCCGGGCCGTCCGCCCGCCGCTGTCCGTCGCTCTCGCCCGGTGCCGAGCGTTCTCTCGCAAGAACGTTCGCCCGGGTGGACTACCGACCCCGGCGCAGTCGCCCAGTTTCACTTTCACCTCCCTGTTAACGAGGCTTTATGTAGGGTCCGGCGGAAGGGAGGTGTACATGCCAGACGCTGACCTCGAGAACCTCCCGGGCGTGGGTCCGGCGACGGCCGACAAACTCGTCGACGCCGGCTTCGAGAGCTTCCAGAGCATCGCAGTCGCCAGTCCCGGCGAACTTTCGAACACGGCGGACATCGGCGAGAGCACGGCGTCGGACATCATCAACGCCGCGCGCGAGGCGGCCGACGTCGGCGGCTTCGAGACCGGGTCGGCGGTCCTCGAGCGCCGCAAGCAGATCGGCAAGCTCTCGTGGCTGATTCCGGAGGTCGACGACCTGCTCGGCGGCGGACTGGAGACCCAGTCCATCACCGAGGTGTACGGCGAGTTCGGGGCCGGCAAGTCGCAGGTCACCCACCAGATGTCCGTGAACGCACAGCTCCCGCCCGAGCACGGCGGCCTCCACGGCAGCGCCATCTTCGTCGACTCCGAGGACACCTTCCGACCGGAGCGCATCGACGACATGGTCCGCGGCCTCGACGACGAGGCGATTCGAGCGACCATGGAAGACAGAGAGATCGAGGGCGACCCGGGCGACGAGGACGCGATGGAGGAACTCGTCGAGGACTTCCTCGACAAGATTCACGTCGCCAAGGCGTTCAACAGCAACCACCAGATTCTCCTCGCCGAGAAGGCGAAGGAACTCGCGAGCGAGCACGAGGACACCGAGTGGCCGGTCCGCCTCCTCAGCGTCGACTCGCTGACCGCGCACTTCCGCGCCGAGTACGTGGGCCGCGGCGAACTCGCAGAGCGCCAGCAGAAGCTGAACAAGCACCTCCACGACCTGATGCGCATCGGCGACCTCTACAACACCGCGGTGCTGGTGACCAACCAGGTCGCCTCGAACCCCGACTCGTACTTCGGCGACCCGACCCAGCCCATCGGCGGTAACATCCTCGGTCACACCTCCACGTTCCGCATCTACCTCCGGAAGTCGAAAGGCGACAAGCGCATCGTCCGACTGGTCGACGCGCCGAATCTGGCCGACGGCGAGGCGGTCATGCGGGTACAGGACGGCGGCCTGATGCCCGAGTGAGCGGCGACCGGCCCATCGCCGTCCCGCCGACGGGCCGTCCCGAGGACGCCCGGCTCGGCGTGAGACAGCGCCGGCGACGTCGAACGTAGCGGCACGCGGTGGTTGAACGTGCCGGCGAACCGTCATCGAACGTACCAGCGAACGGATGTACCCGGCGGTTCCCGCGGCGGAATCGCCCGCCTCGGGCCCACCCGCGTCCGTTCGAAACTGGGAACTTCGCTGGGACACCGACAGTGGGATATGCTGCCTGATTTCTTTCTCTGTTTCTGATATGTAGGGTGTGACTTACTCGCACGGGTCGCTTCCGTCTACACATTCTCAGAATTTTGGAATTTACTCACAATACTATCTATACACGGCGCGAACACACACCTGTGAGGTGAGGGACTATGCCAGGATATGCAATCGTACTCGCGTCTGACGAACTGGAGAAGTTGACCGCGGTGAGCACAATAGCGTCGGTGGGTGCCGCCTCGGACATCCCGATCGACGTCTTCGTGACGATGAACGCGCTGACCGCGTTCGAACACGAGACCGTCGAGACGAAATCGTTCAACGCCGGGCCGCTCGGAGAAGCGATGCTCACGAACGAGGACGTCGAAATCCCGCTGTTCACCGAACAGCTCCGGCAGGCCAAGGAGATGGGTCCGCTCACGCTCTACGCCTGCACGATGGTGATGGACATGATGGGTCGGACGCTCGATGACTACGTCGACATCTTCGACGACAAACTCGGCGTCGCCGGGTTCCTCTCGAAGGCCGAAGACAAGCAGGTCATCTTCGTCTGAACCGCCATCCGACCGCACGACACGACAACCGAATTCGATACAACACAGGTGACACACAATGAGCGAATCTGACATTCAGGCCGACGTGACGATAGACTCCCGCGGTGCAGGCTGCCCCGGTCCGCTGATGGACCTCATCGGGAAAGTGAAGACCGCGGACCCCGGAACCGTCATCGAACTCCAGACCTCCGACGCGGGGTCGAAAGACGACGTCCCGGAGTGGCTGGAGAAGGCCGGCCACGAACTGCTCGACATCGTGGACCAGGGTGACTACTGGAGCATCTACGTGAAGAAGGCGTGACCATGACCGAACGCATCGTAATCGTCGGTGGCGGGACCGGCGGCACGGTACTCGCCAACCGACTCGGCGACAAACTCGGCGACGAGATAGACGCCGGCGACGTGGAGGTCGTCCTCGTCAACGAGACGGAGGACCACGTCTACAAGCCCGTCTACCTGTACGTGGCCTTCGGCAAGCGCGAGGCGGCCGACGCCAAGCGTCCCCTGCGGGACCTGCTCGACCCCCGCGTCGACCTCCGGATCGACCGCGTCGTCGACATCGACACCGACGGCAAGTCGGTCTCGCTCGAGGCGGACGGCGGGTCGCTGTCGTACGACCACCTCGTCGTCGCCACCGGTGCCCGCGTGACCCCCGAGGAGACGCCGGGTCTCGTCGAGGCGGGCCACCAGTTCTACAACGCCGAGGGAGCAGCGAAGCTCCGGGACGCTCTCGCCGACTTCGAGGAGGGCCACCTCGTGCTGAGCGTCATCGGGACGCCGCACATGTGCCCGGCCGCGCCGCTGGAGTTCGTCTTCATGGCCGACGAGTGGCTGCGCGAACTCGGCCGGCGCGAGGACGTCGAAATCACGTACACGTACCCCATCAACCGGGTCCACGGCGTCAAGCCCATCGCGGAGTGGGCGCTGCCGAGATTCGAGGAGCGGGGCATCAACTACGAGACGTTCTTCAACGTCGAGGAGATCGACGCCGAGAACAAAGTGATGCACACCCTCGAGGGCTCCGAGATGGAGTTCGACCTCCTCGTGGCCATCCCCGAGCACAAGGGCGACCAGCTCGTCATCGACGCCGGCCTCGGCGACAGGGGCTGGATCGCCGTCGACAAGGAGACGCTGGAGGCCACCGACGCAGAAGACGTCTACGCCATCGGCGACACGGCGGACATCCCGACCAGCAAGGCGGGCTCCGTCGCTCACTACGCCGCGGGCGTCGTCGCCGACCGCCTCGCCTCGAAGGTCCGCGGGCACGTCCCGACGGCGCGCTTCGACGGCAAGACCATGTGCTTCATCGAGTCCGGCATGGACTCGGCGACGTACGTCTCGTTCGACTACGAGAACGAACCGGTCGTCAGGGACGAGTCGAAGTTCGTCCACTGGGCGAAACTCGCGTACAACGAGTCCTACTGGCTGACCGCCAGAGGGCTCCTCTGAGGTGGTCGACGTGAGTGAAACGACTCCCAGAGCCGACGGGGAAGCGCGGACCGAGGAGCTGCAGGCGGCCATCGAGGAGAACCCGGAGGCGGTCGCGCGCTTCCTCGAACACCTCGACGTCGTCAACGACCTCCTCGACGTGCTGGAGCTCGGCTCCGACGCGCTCGACGACGAGATGGTCACCGAGCTGTCGGGGACCGCCGCGGTCCTCGCAGAGTCCGCGGACGGCATGGCCACCGAGGAGACGGTCCGCCTCGCCGAGTCGGTCGGTCAGAACGGCGGGGACCTCGCCGACGCGATGGAGACGATCGTGGAACTCCAGCGCACCGGCACCCTCGACGAACTCGCGGCGATGGCCGACGTCATCTCGCTGGGCGCGGACGCCCTCGACGACGAGATGGTCGTCACCCTCGCGCGCACGGGCAGCACGCTCGGCGAAGTCGCAGACACCGCCGCAGACGAGGACACCGCCCGCGGCATCACGATGCTGCTCAGGGCGCTCGGCGAGGCGAGCGACCCGGACGACCCGCCCGAACAGGTGGGCGCCTGGGGGATGATGAGGGCGATGCGGGACCCCGAGGTCAAGAGCGGCCTCGGCTACCTGCTCGCGCTCGCCCGCGGCCTCGGGCGAAACATCGAGGACGGCGACGCGGCGACGCGGTGAGCTCACCCGGCGTTCGATTTCTGTTTTGCTGTGAATCCGGCCACTGTCGTTCCTGATGTGAATCCGGCCATCGTCGGCGACTGGTCTGGCTGGCCCGTCGCACCGCTCTCCGCCGGTGGACCGATGCGGGCTTCGCACACGTCGCTCACGAGACGTCGACCGACAGACATAACTGACTGATCGTCGACCGGGAGAGCAGAGGCATGGCTCGCTGGACCGTTCACCGTCCGCACTTTTCACCCCTCGAACGGCCAGCCGCGCGGTACGCCGGATAGCAGCAGCATTCGGGTCGCCTCACTACGTGTTCCGTAGTTGCAACGTCTCGAGAGAACGGTCGCGTCTCAGAACCGTTTAGACTTCACCTCCAGTAGCCTCGACCGAGG
>JBDGSQ010000025.1:0-8264 GCA_042217455.1 Haloferacaceae archaeon
CTCGCGGACGAGGTCGGTCGCGCCCTCGGGGGCGCCGTCGGGGATGTCGGCCATGTTCGTGTCCGCGCCCATCTGCTCGTCGTAGGAGACGCTGTCGTCGTCCTCGTAGAGGACGCCGATGTACTCGTGGTCGTCGTCGAGGATCTTCTCCTTGGCGGCCTGGCGGTCGGTGGGGTCGTACTCCTCGTCGTCCTCGAGGTTGACGATGGAGTCGCGGAAGTAGTCGTACGTGTCCACGTCGTTGAACGTCACGCAGGGGGAGAACACGTTGACGAGCGCGAACCCGTCGTGTTCGATGGCCTGCTCGACGAGCGAGGAGTGGGTCTGGGCGTCGGAGGAGAAGGACTGCGCGATGAACGTCCCGCCGGCGGCCATCGCCAGCGCGAGCGGATTGACCGGCGACTGGTTCGTCCCCTCCGGGGAGGTGGCCGTCTCGAAGTCCTCCCGGGAGGTGGGGGAGAACTGCCCCTTGGTCAGCCCGTAGATGCGGTTGTCCATGACCACGTAGGTCATGTCGACGTTCCGGCGGACGGCGTGGATGAAGTGGCCCGCGCCGATGGAGTAGCCGTCGCCGTCGCCGCCGGCGACCATCACCTCCAGGTCGGGGTTGGCCATCTTCACGCCGATGCCGACCGGCAGCGCGCGCCCGTGGACGCCGTGGAGGGCGTACGAGCGCATGTAGGTGCCGATCTTCCCGGAACAGCCGATGCCGGCGACGATGAACGTGTCCTCGGGGCCGTTGCCGGTGTTGGCGAGGGCCTTCATCATCCCGTTCATGGTGCCGAAGTCGCCACATCCCGGGCACCAGGTCGGTTGCTTGTCGGACTTGAAGTCGGTGAATCGGACGTCGGAGCTCATTGTGCGGTGGCCTCCTCGATGCCGAACTGCTCTTTGATGTTCGCTGCGAGTTCGTCCGCCTTGAAGCGGACGCCGTCGTACTTGTTCACGCGGTCGACACGCTCGAGGACGTCGTGTTCGACGAGGTCGGCGAACTGCCCGGTCGCGTTGCACTCGACGACCACGACGTTCTCGGCGGCCTCGATGGCCGCCGAGAGGTCGGGCCGGGGGTTGAGGTAGGGGACCGAGAGGAACCGGACGTCGACGCCGTCCTCCTCGAGGAACTCCATCGCCTCGACCATCGCGCCCTCGTTCGACCCCCACGATATCACGAGGTTGTCGGCGTCGGGGTCGCCGAACTCGCGGTACTCCCACTCCTCCTCGCGCTCGGCGGTCTCGAACTTCCGGGCGCGCTTGTCGACCTGCTCGACGCGCTCCCCTTGCTCCTCGGTGCGCCGCCCGAGTTCGTTGTGCTCGAGGCCGGTGGACATGTGGACGCCGCCCTCGGTGCCGGGGAGCGCGCGCGGGGAGACGCCGTCGGCGGTGACGGCGTGGGGCTTGAACCGCTCCTGCTCGTCCTGCCAGGCGGACACCTCCTCCTCGTCGACTACCTTCCCGCGGTCTACCTCGACCTCGTCCATGTCGAACTCGTCGGGTTCGAACGTCTGCTCGGTGACCGCCAGCGAGAGGTCGGCCGTCAGGTACACCGGCGTCTGGTACTTCTCGGCGAGGTTGAACGCCTCGATGGTCTTGTGGAAGCACTCCGCCACCGTCGTGGGCGCGACGACGAACCGCGGGACCTCGCCGTGGCTCCCGTACAGCATCATGTTGAGGTCGCCCTGTTCCTGCTTGGTCGGCATCCCCGTCGAGGGCCCCGAGCGCATCACGTTGCAGACGACCAGCGGCGTCTCGCTGGTCGCCACGAGGCCGAACGTCTCGGCCATCAGGTCGATGCCGGGACCTGAGGTGGCGGTCATCGCGCGCGCGCCGGCCCGGGCGGCGCCCAGGGCTATGTTGATGGCCGCCAGTTCGTCCTCGGCCTGCACGACCTGCCCGCCGAAGCGCTCGATGCGACCGGTGAGGTACTCCATCACGTCCGTCGCCGGCGTGATGGGGTACCCCGAGTAGAACCGACAGCCGGCGGCGATGGCGCCCATCCCGATGGCCTCGTCGCCGTTGAGCAACACGTAGTCGGCGTCCGTGGTCTCCAGTTCGTAGTCGGCGCCGAGGTCGCCGTAGTTCTCTCGGACGTACTCCGCGCCCTTCCGGGCGGCCGTCCGGTTGTTCTCGACGATGGACTCGCCCTTCTCGCCGAAGCGCTTCTCCAGGGCCTCGTCGAGGTTCTCGATGTCGAAGTTCACCGCCTCGCACACCGCCCCGAGCGCGACGACGTTTCGCATGATGGCGCCGCCGGCCTCCTCCGCGAGGGTCTTCAGCGGGACGTCCACCGCGACCATCTCCTCGGGCACCTCCGAGGCGTCAGTGCGGTCCTCGTCGTAGATGACGACGCTCCCCTCGTGGAGTTCGTCGAGGTTCTCGTCGATGGTCCGCTGGGTGAGCGCGATGAGGACGTCGAGTCGGTCGACGACGCTCTGGACCGGGTCGACGGCGGTCCGAATCTTGTAGGCGGTGTACCCGCCGCGGATCCGGGACGCGAAGTCCTTCGAGGTGAAGACGTGCCGGCCCGCCCGGGAGAGCGCCTGGGCGAATATCTTGCCGGTCGAGTCGATTCCATCGCCGGCCTCCCCGCCGATGGCCCAGTTCAGGTCGTCAGCCATGTAACGGAAACGTAGCACAGGCGCGCGCAAAAAGGCTTCTGAAGCGCCCCGGGAAGGGAAAACGCCTTCAGGCGCGGGGTCCACCCATCGCCGATGACAGACCAGCACACCGTGACCGTCGTGGCGGTCCGGTCGGTGGGACCGGACGCGGTCGCCGTCGAGTTCGAGTCGCCGGCGGACTTCGCGGCCGAACCCGGACAGTTCGTGAAGGTGACCGCCGAACTCGACGGGGAGCGCGAGGCCCGCTTCTACACCGTCTCCTCGCCCGACGTCGAGGGCACCTTCGAGGTGACCGTCGAGGTCGACCCGGAGGGCACCCTCGGCCCGTGGCTGGCCGACCGCGACCCCGGCGACGAGGTCGGGTTCGCCGGCCCGTTCGGCAACGACTACTACGAGGGCGAGGAGCGCGTCGTCGTCCTCGCGGGCGGGCCGGGCGTCGGTCCGGCAGTCGGCGTCGCGGAGCGGGCGCTCGCGGACGGCCACGAGGCCGCCGTCGTCTACTACGACGAGGCGCCGCTCCACGAGGACCGCCTCGAGGACCTCGCCGACGCGGGGGCGTACGTCGCCGTCGTCGACTCCGACGGCGAGTTCTCGGACGCGGTCGCGACCGCGCTCGAGGGCGGCGGGCAGGTGTTCGTCTACGGGTTCGCGGACTTCCTCGACGTCGCGACCGAGGCCGTCGAGGTCGCCGGCGGCGACCCCGACCGGGCGAAGGTCGAGAACTTCGGGTGAGGCGCGGGGGCCGGGTCGGCTACTCGAGGATGTCGGCGATTCGCCGGGGCTCCCCGCTCAGGTCGGGGCTCTTCTCGACGATGCCGAGCACCTCGTGGTCCGTGACCTCGACGTACGGCTTCTGGACGGCCTCGGAGACGAGGTCGGCCTCGAGGCGGAACTCGACTCCCTGGTAGACGACGTCGACGCCGTCCTCGTCGAAGGAGAGAGCGGTCATGTTCGAGCGGAGGGGGTCGAGACGCAAAAACCCCTCGCGGCACGCGCCGCGCCGAACGCGGGACGGACGGACGAACGGGCCGGTTCGCGTCCTACAGACTCACGAGCCGCCGGACGGACCCGTTCGCGGCGACCCGGTAGCGGACGTCCGTCGGGAGGTCGGTCAACACCCGTTCGCTCCCGTCCGGCCAGACGATTCGGACCCGGTTGACGGCGTCCCGGTCGCCGACGCCGAAGTGGAGCACCCGGGAGTCCTGGGAGAGGAAGTCGGACCGCGAGGTGAGCGTCCGCGACTGCGTCCGGCCGTCGACCGTGACGTGGACGGTAGTCCCGTAGCGGGGCGCCCCGCCGAGGGCGAACTCGACCGCCGCCCCGGCCCGCTCGTCGGCCGTGTTCTCGTACAGCAGGAGGGGGCCGCTGGTCTGCGCCACGGCGAGGTCCCGGTCGCCGTCGTTGTCGACGTCGAGGGTGGCGACGCCCGTTCCGGTCGCCAGTTCGAACCCGAGCCGCGCCCCCCGGCGGTGCTCGAACCCCCGTTCCGTCCGCTCCCAGAAACTCGGCAGCCCGAGATACCGGCGCTGGCGCCGGTACCGGGTGAGGTTATCGACGTCGAGCTGGACGCGGCCGGGGAGTTTGGGGACGTTGGTGGAGTGGAAGAGGTCGCGGTCGCCGTCGTTGTCGAAGTCCGTGTACGAGACCGCCCACCCCCACCCGCCGCGCCGGACGCCGAACGCGCTCGCGCGGTCCTCGAAGCTCCCGTTGCCGCGGTTGACGAGCAGGTTGTTCCCGGACGCCCGCCCCTCGAAGACCGGGATGGCGTCGACGTACCGCTGGGGGAGGTACACGTTCGTCACGAAGACGTCGGGGCGGCCGTCGCCGGTGAAGTCGGCGACCTCCGAGGACATCCCGTTGCGGTCGGTCGCCGGACCGAGCGTCCTGTGCTCGAAGGTCCCGTCGCCCCGGTTGACGTAGAGGACGTCCTCGTTGAAGTCGTTGGCGACGTGGATGTCGGGGCGGCCGTCGCCGGTGAAGTCGACGGCGCTGGTCGCGACGCTCCACGCCGACCCGCGGACGCCCGCCGCCGCCGTCGCGTTCTCGAACTCCGAACAGTTCCCGTCGTAGAGGCGGTTCGGACGGCCGTTGTCCGCCGTCAGCGAGACGTTCGACACGTCGTACCGGGCGGCGGCCGGTATCCGGTCGTCCCAGCTCCGGTACTGGGCGACGAACACGTCGAGACAGCCGTCGCCCTCGAAGTCCGCCGCCGTCGCCCCGAGGGGGTAGGCCAGGTCGTCCTCGAACCCGGCCGACCGCCGCTCGAACCGCCCGCGTCGGTTCGCGAGCAGCAGGGGCTCGTCCCCCCTCCGCAGGAGGAGGACGTCGCTCCAGCCGTCCGCGTCGTAGTCGAAGACGAGGGCGCTGGCCGCGGTGACGTTCGGCAACTGCCCCGACGGTTCGAAGGTGCCGTTCCGGTTGTGGAAGAGCGTGACCCCGTGGCCGCCGACTGCGAGGAGGTCCGTCCACCCGTCGCGGTCGTAGTCGAGCGCGTACACGCCGCCGTTCTCTATCCTGTCGGCCGCGAACGTGTACCGGAGCCCGTGTTCGGCCGCGGACTCCCGGAACGTCGTCCCGTTCAGCAGGTCGCGTTCCGGCTGTGAGGCCGGGGCCGGAGACGGCGCGCCCACGAGCGCCCCCGGGCCGGTGCCGACGAGGGCCCAGGTCCCGGCGCCCACGAGCGTCAGGACGAGAGCGACCACTCCGACGGTCCGGAGGTGGCCCACGGACCTCGACGCCCCCAACATGACTGAGCCTCTCTAGCGAACCCCTGCATAAATCTGTGTCCCTCGGCCCAACGTTTATGACGCTCGACCGCCCCCGTCGAGGTATGCAGTCCGCTTCCCGCGACCGTGGACGGTCCCGGGGAGCGGACAGTGTCGGCGGCGGCGTCGGCCGGACTTCATCCGCCTGACGGCGCCTCGGCGCTCACTTCGTTCTCGCCCGCACCGGTCGCGACCAACGGACAGTCACGCACGCATGTTCCCAGAGACGATAGAAACGGACCGACTCGAACTCGAACGGTACTGCCGAGAGAACGTCTCCGTCCACGAGGCCTACGAGGTGTGCTCGGCCCCCGAGATGGACGAGGTGACCCGCTACGTGACGTGGGACCCCTACGAGACCCCGAAGGACGCCGCCGACTTCCTCGACGCCGCGGAGGCGGCGTGGGAGGACGGCCGGGGGGCGACCTACGCCGTCCGCGTGAAAGCCGACGGCGGCGCCTGGGCCGGCAACACCGGCCTCTCCTGTGACTGGGAGCGCGACGCGGGCGCGCTCGGGCTGTGGCTCCGCAAGCGCTACTGGGGGCGGGGCTACTCCGGGGAGCGCGCCGCGGCCCTCCTCGAGTTGGCCTTCGAGACGCTCGACCTCTCGCTGGTCGAGGTGACCCACCACGCGGACAACGAGAACTCCGAGCGGGCCGTCGAGAAGTACGTCGACCGCTTCGGCGGGCGACGCGAGGGGACCCTGCGCGGGCTCCACCCCGGCGACGAGGGGGCGATAGACGCCGTCCGCTACACCGTCACCGCCGGGGAGTACCGCGCGGCCACCCGCTGACCGTCTGACGGGCGGCGGACGGTCCCGCGGGGTTTATCTGCCACCCCGACGTGCCCTCGTGTGTGCTCGGTACGGACCCACTCGACAGGCTCGCGCTCCCCGACGGCACCACCGTCGAGGAACACGACCTGGTCACCGACGGGGACGTCCTCGTCGGCGGGCAGAGCACCGTCGAGTTCGGGGTCCGGGGCCGCAACGTCGTCGCCGGCGAGCGGGTCCGCTTCGAGGGCCACATCGAGGCGGAGAGCGACTGCCGGCTGGACATGTGGTGTGACGTCGCCGACGACGTCCTCGTCGGCCAGGACGCCTACCTCGGCGAACGGGTCCACGTCGGCGGCCAGCTCGTCGTCGCGGGCGACCTCGACATCGGGGACGACGTCGACATCGAGGAGGGGTTCGAGGCCAGCGGCTGGATAGTCATCCGCAACCCGATGCCGACGGTCGTGTTCCTGTTCGTCTACCTCTCCCACCTCCTCCGCCTGGGCGAGGAGGAGGCCGCCCAGGGCCTCGTCGACCAGGTGACCGGGGAGGACGGCGAGGAGGAGCGCGAACCGCTCGTCGTCCCGCGGAACGCGCACGTCAGCGACGACGCCTGGCGCGTCTCCACCCCGGCGACGGTCGGCGACGACTGCCGGCTCCACGGCAACGTCCGCGCCACGGAGATCACCCTCGGCGAGGACAACAACGTCTTCGGCAGCCTGCGCGCCCAGGGCGACATCACCGTCGGGGCCGGCACGAAGATACACGGCGACGTGACCACCCGCCGCGGCGACGTCACGGTCGCGGAGGGGGCGGTCGTCCTCGGCGACCTCTCGGGCGGCGACGTCCACCTCGACCCCGAGGCGGAGGTCGACGGCGCCATCCGCGCCCGCGGCGAGATGCGGGTCGGCGAGGGCGCCCGGCGCGTCGAGGAGTAGGCGAGCGAGCGCTTTTTCATCCCGGGGTCGAAACCGCACCGCCATGCGCGCCCACCACTTCGGCGTGACCGTCACCGACCTCGAACGCGCGGTCGAGTTCTACCGCGACGACCTCGGGCTCGACGTGCTCGACCGCTTCACCGTGAGCGGCGAGTCGTTCGCCGCCGGCGTCGGCGTCCCCGGCGCCACCGGGTCGTTCGTCCACCTCGACGCCGGCGGCGCCCGCGTCGAACTCGTCGAGTACGACCCGGCGGGCGCGGACCGGACCGGCGGCGACGTCAACGACGCCGGTGCCAAGCACCTCGGACTGGCCGTCGACGACGTGCGGGCGGTGTACGACGACCTGCCGGACCGCGTCGAGACGCTCTCCGAACCCCGGACTACCGACAGCGGCGCCTCCATCCTGTTCGTCCGCGACCCCGAGGGGAACCTCGTCGAACTCATCGAGGCGTGAGGTCGTGTCCACGGCCCGATAACGGTAGTGTTCAGATAAGCTGATTCCATGCGAAGCTGAACGATCTAAGCCAATCGTCGGCGGTTTCTGCTTCGGCGTTGCTGAAGCAGTTTGAGAAACATAACGTTCGTCTTTTTATCTCTCTGAAGACACGTTCGACAGCATTCCGATTTCCATGTTTCTCGTATCTGAAATCGAAGCCCTGGCGTTGACATGCATCCTGCAACGAATGCGATCCATCGACGAGAAACACGGCGTCGGAGACGTCGTGTTTCTCGGAGAGTTCAGTGAGAAATGAATAAGCGAGAACCTTCGTAGTCGTTGGTTCAAGCGTTGTATGGAGTAATTCGTTTGTTTCGGGATCGACAGCGGCGTACAGCCAGTACTGCTCGTCGTTGAGTTGGATCACAGTCTCGTCGACCGCGACGTGATCCGGACACCGACCAGATTCGGGCTGTAGATCGGCCTTGTGAACCCAATTATGGACGGTGGATCGAGCACGTTCGACACCAAATACCTCAAGAATAGAAACAGTATTCGAAAGCGATAGTCCAGCAAGATGCAGCTGAATACTGAGCTTCATCAGCAATCGCGGTGTCGCTTCTCGTTCAACAAATCCTAAGTCAATCTCGTCCAAACAACCGTTGAGGCGGGCGTTTTCTGGCATGGACACCTGAAAACCGCTCCGCCTCACCTTTCAATCCTTATCTGAACACCGCC
>JBDGSQ010000066.1:0-4321 GCA_042217455.1 Haloferacaceae archaeon
AGGCTTGACGCCACAGAGTTAGCAACCCTGCGCCTTGGGCCAGACTTGGCTACCGCAACCCGTGCTCGTTATCGTCGCCCTCTCGGACTCGGGACCCGGTGCCCCTACATCGTATTGCATCAGGAGAATCCCGTGGCTCGTACTTAAACGTCACGAAAGGAGGGGGACGTGCGACGACGTGGCAAATCGCCCGGCGGCGACAGTCAGGCCGCCGGTGACGCCGACGGCCGCTACCCCGAGAGAGGCGACCCCGCAGACGGGGGTGAGCCGACCTCGCAGGCGAGGGTGACCCGCCCCAGCAGACGAGAACAGGCGACCGCTCAGGCGACGACGTCCGCGTCCCGCAGGGCGGCGATCTCCTCGTCGTCGTAGCCCGCCTCCCGGAGGACCTCCGCGGTGTGCTCGCCGAGGAGCGGCGGGTGACGGCGAATCGACGTCGGCGTGCGCGAGAGCTTCATCGGACTGCCGGGCATCTCGACCGGCCCGGCGGTGGGGTGCTGGACGGTCCGGTGCATCCCCCGCGCTTCGGTCTGCGGGTCCGAGAAGATGTCCCCCATGTCCTGTACCTCGCCCGCCGCCACGTCCGCCTCCCGCAGGAGTTCGACCGCCGTCTCGCTGTCGAGGTCGGCGAACTCCGCCTCGAGAATCGCGTCGAGTGCGTCGCGGTGTTCCACCCGGTCTGCGTTGCTGGCGAACCGCTCGTCCTCCGCGAGGTCCTCGCGGCCGAGGGCCGCGCAGAACCGCTCCCACATCGGTTCGGTCGCCACCGCGGCGACGACGTGGCCGTCTGCCGTCTCGAACGCCTGGTAGGGGGAGATGGTCGGGTGCTTCGACCCCATCCGGCCCGGCGGGTCGCCCGTGGCGAAGTAGAACGAGGCCATGTAGGACATCCACGCGACCTGTCCGTCGTAGAGGCTGACGTCCACCTTCTGTCCGCCCCCGTCGCCGAGTTCGCGCTCGAAGAGCGCCGCGAGGATGGCCTGCGTCGCGTACATCCCCGCGCCGATGTCGGTGAGGGCGACGCCGACGCGGACCGGCGGGCCGTCCTCCTCGCCGGTGATGCTCATCAGGCCGCCCTCGGCCTGCATCATGATGTCGAGGGCCGGCCGGTCCCGGTGGGGACCCCACTCGCCGTAGCCCGAGAGCTTCGCGTAGACGAGGTCCGGGTTCTCCTCGCGGAGGTCCTCGTACCCGAGGCCCCACCGCTCCATCGTGCCGACGCGGAAGTTCTCGACCAGCACGTCCGCCTCCCGGGCGAGGCGTCTGAACACCTCCTTTCCCTCGTCGCGTTTCAGGTTCAGCGCGACCGAGCGCTTGTTCCGGTTGACGCTGAGGTAGTAGGCGCTCTCCTCGGAGTCGCCGTACGTCGGCGGGTGCCAGCCCCTCGTCTGGTCGCCGACGCCCGGGCGCTCGACTTTGACGACGTCCGCGCCGAGGTCGCCGAGTTGCATCGTACAGAACGGGCCGACGAGGACCCGGGAGGCGTCGAGGACGGTGACGCCGTCCAGCGGTCCCTCGTCGCCGTCGGGTTCGCGCGCTTCTCCGACCATGCCGGGGGGACGGCGGCGCGGGTGTTGAATCCTCGCCTCGGCGTCCCGTTCGCCGGCATCGGCGGAACGTCGGTTCGTGGTCGCGTCCCGGCCGCCGCCGTCCCTGTCTTCCCACCGTCGGCGTCGACCCGCTCCTACCGCCGGCATCGGTCCGCTTCCGGCGTCGGCGTCGCCAGGACCTCGCGCCGTCGTTCCGCGGAGCGCGGCGGGACCATTCGATTATCTGTCCATTAAATCCGACATTCATCGTCGAGCGAATGAACTAAGTGGTGGTACCGGGAGCGCCACGCACCCAGGGCGCGATGAAACGGCGACAGTTTCTGGCATCGGTCGGCCTCAGTTCGCTGGGGGTGTTCGCCCTCCGCGAGCGGACGGAGACGCCGCTCCGCGTGACGGTCTGGGCCACCGAACGCGCCGCAGACTACGACGCCCTCCCGGCGCGAGCGGTCGGCTACCTCGGGGCCGCACTCCGCGCCGTCGACGGCCGAATCACCGTCGACTACGGCGGGCGCGTTCGGGTGTCGACGGAGCGAGCGTACGACCTCGTCGCCGGCGGGGAGTGGCCGGCGGTGCTCGCGGCGCAGACGGCCACCGGGCGGGCGCGCGTCGGCGACGTGAACCTCCTCGTGACCGACGGGGAGATGGCGCACGCGCCGACCGGAATGGGCGTCCCGTACGTCGCGGCCGTCGGCGGCGCCCGATTCGTCGCCCGGATGCCGCCCGCAGCCGAGTCGTCCGCGGTTCTCGCGTACTCGTATCCGGCGTTCGTCACGCAGGTGCTGCTCCACGAGTGCGGCCACGCCCTCGGCCTCCGCCACCGCGACGGGTCGGTGGGCGACTCCGACGGCGCGGCGGTCGTGTCGCCGATGGTGAGCGCGTACGCGTGGGCCGATGACGCCGACCGTGAGGAGCACTTCGGGGTCGGAGCGAGCGCCTGCGGCGCGACGGCGACGGTAGACGGCGACCGGGAACGACGGCTCAGAATGCGCTACTCGCCGTGCGCGACCGAGCGCCTGCGCGAGAGCGAGTTCCTCCTCCGGTGAGGGCCCGGACTCCGCGGCGACCGAGGCCCACTCACCGGGACGGGCTGCTCCGTATCGACCGGGGGCCGCTCACCACGTCGTGTCGAGGTCGAGCGCCCGCGAGAGCAGGTCCGCGCCGTACACGGCCGTTGCCTGTTCGGGGGCGGCCGCGGCGACGACGCTCGCGCGGCCGACGGTGTTGGCGAAGGTCCTGAAGGTCGCCTCGTCGACCATCTGCCCGTCGACGGTTACCGCGCCGGTGCCGGCGGTCCTGGCCTCGTGGAACGCCTCGATGCGGTCGACGTCGCGCGCCAGTTCCTCCGCGTCCGGCATGTGAACGCGGTTCGCCTGCGCGGTCTGCTTGGGGTGGAGCGACCAGCTCCCGTCGAGGCCGAGGCGGGCCTCCCCGGTCGCCTGGTCTGCGTACCCCTCGGCGTTGTAGTAGCGCACGCCGGCGCGCTCCCGAAACAGCCGGTCGTACGGCCCGCCGATGGCGACCAGTCCGGCGGCGCTCGCCTCGTTCGACAGCCGCCAGAGCAGGCTCTCGTAGTCCGGTCCGCTGCCGTCGATCTCGCGGCCGCCGAGGTCGGCGGTGTAGTCCACCGGGCCGAACACCAGCCCGCGGAGGCGGGACGCCCGGCCGAGGGCGGCTATCCGCCGGAGGTCGGAGGCCGCCGCGGCCGTCTCGACGATGACGCTCACCTCGACGTCGCCGTCGGGGAGGCCGTACTCGCTCTCGGCGTCGGCGACGGCCGAGAGCGCGCGCTCCACGTCGTCGACGCGACCGACCTTCGGGACGACCACGCCGTCGACGTACTCGCCGACCTCTCTGACGAGCGTCTCTACCTGGTCGCGGCCGCGCTCGCGGACCTGCGCGTCGTCGTGGCTCCACTCGACGCGGGGCCAGATTTCGCCCGCGAAGGCGGCCCCCGGGAGCGTCTCCGTGACGTTCGAGAGGGCCTCGTCTTTCACGTCCGGAGCCGTCCCGTCCTCAAGGTCGGGAACGAGCCAGTCGGGCCGCTCGAACCCCTCGGCCCGGAGGCCGGATTCGAGATACTTCGCCGTGTTCTCGCGCGAGACGGCGGCCGGTGCGGTCTGGAACGTTCTGCAGAGTCGTGGCGTCGTCATGTCGGTGGGGGTGGAATCGTCGCGTCGGTGGGGAGTGGAATCGTCGCGTCGGTGGGGGGTGGAATCGTCACGTCGGTGGGTCGCGTCGTCGAATCAGGGCCGTTCGCGTCCCCGAGTAGACGGGGTCGTCGCGCTGGTTCACGGCGTAGTGGGTGAACGTGACGCGGCCGACGCTGCCGTCGACTGGCTCCGCGTCGCGAACGCGGGTGAACCCGTAGACGGTGTCGCCGAGCGTCACGAAGTCGTGGAATCGCTCGACCTCGTAGCGCACCTCGCGGTGGGTCGCCTCGTCGGACCGGGCGTGCCCGAGAGCGATAGAGCGGGTCACGTCGCCGTAGGCCACGACGTCGCCGGACGGCGAGTCGGCCATGGCGTCGACGTTGTGGTGCTGTTTCGCGGCGTTGAGCGTCCTGAGCGGGAGCGCCGAGACGAGGACGTCGTCGACGGTGCGCCCGCGCTCGTGGCGGTAAGCGACGGCGGCGTCCCGTCCCTCGGTCCGAGCGAGGGCGTCCCGGAAGTCCTCGAAGTGCGGCCCGTCGGGGGCGACGAACGCGGCCGGGAGCGCCGGGGCGTCGTCCGCGACGCTGTCACCGTCACCGTCAGTCCCGTCGTCGATTCCGC
>JBDGSQ010000066.1:4421-8237 GCA_042217455.1 Haloferacaceae archaeon
TCCCGTCGTCGATTCCGCCGTCGGTTCCGCTCCCGGCGGCGTCTGCGGACCCGCCGTCGGTCGCCGGAGGGTCCCGGCGCGGCACCATGTTGGTCCGCTCGTACGAGCAGAGCACCTCGCCGGTCGCGGCGTCGACGCCGCGGGTCTCCCACGTCACGATGCCGTACGCGGGGCGAGAGGTGGAGCCCCGCGTCCCGCGGACCGTCGATTCGACCCGGAGGTCGGTGCCCGTCGACACCCCACCGCGGGGGAATCGCACGTCGGTGCGCCCGAGGAAGTAGCCCCCCTTCTCCGAGAGGTCCTCGACGCTCGGGCCCATCGTGCAGGCGAGCAGGTAGTCCGGGTGGACCGGGGGGTCCTCGAACCCGCGGTCCCGCGCCGCGTCCGGCCGCCAGTAGGCCGGGTCGTGGTTGAGCGTCTGGCTCATCCAGAACTCGTTGCCCGCGCGGGTGAGGCGCAGTCCCGGCGAGTGCGTTCGCGTCTCGCCGTCCGCAAACTCCTCGAAGTACGTCCCCTTCTCGCGCACCGGCGCGCGGTCGAAGGCCCGCGGGACGCCGTCCAGCCAGTCGTACCCCGACTCTGCGTCCGTCACCGGGCCACCTCCGGCGGGACGGGGTCGGCGCGGCGAGCGAGGGTCCGCCGCATCTCGTTGGTCACGATCATGTACCCCTCGTCGAAGCCCATCCCCGGCTTGGCGAGCGTCTGTGCAGCGTCGGTGGCGAGAGCCACGTGGGCGCACGCGCGGGCCGAGACGTCCGTCTCGTTGCAGGTGCCGCCGAGGTACGCCCGCGTGTCGGTGCCGCGGCAGGCGAGGACGGCCTCTGCGCTCCGGTGGATGCCGCCGAGGTCCGGCGTCTTCACCTGTACGAGGTCGGCCGCGCCGGCGTCGACGAACGCCCGGACGTCCTCGAAGGTGTTGCACCACTCGTCGGCGACGAGGTCGACGGCCACCCCGGCGTCGGCGAGGCCGTCTCTGAGCTCGGCCATCGCGCGTATCTGCGCTGCGCGCCCGCCGGCGTCCATCGGCCCCTCGACCTGCAGTGGGTACGGTCCCGCCGCGGCTTCGAGCGACGCGAAGTAGTCGGTCACCTCGGCGCGGTCGTAGGGCGGGCCGAACACCTTCCCGAGCACTCCGTAGACGTCCACGTGGAACCGCGGGTCGTAGCCCTCGACCGCCGCCGCCTCCGAGGCCAGCCACGAGACGTACTCCCGGAGTCGCTCGCCCCCGGTACCGACCTTCTCGACGCTGTTGAACAGGCCGTGGGGGAGGACGGGGACCCGCTTTACGAGCATCTTCTCGGCGTTCGTGCGGCGCTCGTCGCCGGACTGCCCGAAGACCGGCACCGGTTCGGTCGCCGGGTCGGTGTCGTAGGCCGCTTCGAGGACGCCCGTCATCGTCGCGTCGGTGGCACGGGCGGCGGCGTCGAGGAGCGCCTGCGAGACGCCGTACCTGACCGCCGTGTGGAGGCGCTCGCCGTCGCTCTCGACGGGCGAGAGGCGCTCGACCACCGCGGCGTTCTCGGCGAAGCGTCGCGGGTCACGGCCGACGAGCGCGTCCGCCACCGGCCCCTCCACGACCGGGCGGTAGTCGCTCGCCCGGAAGAGCGGGTCGCGACCGCCGGCGCCGGAGTACTGGACTGCGGCGCAGTCGCCGGTGGCGACGTCGCCGGTGTCGAGTTCGACCAGCACGCTCAGCGCCTCGCCCGCCTCGCGGATGCGTCTGAAGCCGGGCGTCTCGGGCTGTCCGCTGTAGTCGAAGCCGTCGCGCTCTGCGCCGGCCTTGATGGCCCGCTGGTCGTCGAAGAAGAACCCGGAGACCGTCGGGACGGCCCGGACGGCCTCGATTCTCACGACTGTCCCCCCGACGGGCGACCGATGAGGGTGCCCTCGCTGATGGCGTCGACGTCGTCTGCGACCATCCGGAACGACCGCTCGCGGCCCTCGGTCCGGGCGCGTTCGTCGAGTCGGGCCGCGTGCGTCTTGCGGACGTCGGCGTCGAGCGCGAGGTTCCCGAACTCGAGAATCCGGACGCGGCCGTCGTCGTCGCGGGCGGGCAGCACCGCGCCCTCGGCGCTGTCGCTCGGCGCGAACGGCACGTCGAGCGCGCCCGTCTCGAACGCCCTCACTGCCCCGCGGGCCACGTCGCCGTCGCCGTGTTCGAAGACCGCGTCCAGCAGACAGCGAGTCGAGCGCTCGACGAAGTCCTGCTCCCCGTCGACACCCTCCAGCGAGATTCCCTGCTCGCGCATCATCTCGACCACCTGTCTGGTCGTCCGGAGGCCGGCGGCGTTGGCCTCCATCGTCGGGACGCCCCGGAACTCCTGTGGCGACTTGGTGATGACCTTGTCCGGCCTCGCGATCGCGGCGGTCGCACCCCCGAGACCGATGACGCCGCTGGCGCGGGCCTCGTCGGGCGGGAAGCCGCCCATCCACTCGTGGAACACCGTCGTCACCGTCACCTCGTCCGGGAGGTACTCCTCGCCGAGCGCTCTGAGCGCGCGGAGGGCGGCCACGTCCTGTACGAGATTCCCGACCTGTCCGTAGCCGAGCGTGACGCTCCGGACGCCCTGCTCGGCCGCGAGCAGGCCCTCCACGAGCATGACCGTGATGGCGATGCTCGGCGGGACGAGCGTCCCCGTGAGCGGGCCGAACGGTTCGCGGTTTATCGTGACGCCGAACTCGGTGTAGAGGCCGGCGAGTCGGTCGACGAACTGCCAGTGTTCGATGGTCTCCTCGAGGTCGTGGCGCTTCGTGTAGGGGATGTTGTACGAGATGGGACCGCCCTCGAAGCTCTGGAAGCCGCCGGCGAAAGACACCATCGCCAGCAGGCGGGCGTCGGGCGTCCCGTGGCGCACTTCGATCGGTGCGTCCACCCGCTCGACCAGTTCCCGGCACCCGTCGACGCCGTGGTTCACGGCCGGGAAACCGTTGAGCGTGTCGTCAGCGCCCTCGCGGGAGGCGACGAGTCCCTCCGCCGCCTTCCCGTACTCGTTGTCGCGGGTGTAGGAGTCGATGGTCACGGGGAGGAGGTCCGCGCCGCCGTCCTCGCGGAGGTGTTCGAGGAGCTCGACCTGGGCGTCGAGACAGGGGACGCCGGCGCGGGGCTGGAGGAGCGGCAGGTCGGCGGACTCGAGCACCGGGGCGAAGCGCTTGCCGTCGGGGAGCGTCTCGTGGTAGGAGACCGCCTCCCGGAAGTCCACCTCCTCTGCCGTGGGCCAGTCGCCGGTCAGTTCGGAGGCGATTCGCCCGAGTTCGTCTGCGGAAATGCGAGCGTTCCGGACCATCTACGACCGTGCCCGGATCGGTTCGAGCTCGGTCTCGGAGCGTGTGACGTGGAGGTCGCTGTCGAGAGCGGCGATGGCCTCCTCGGGGTCCGTTTCGGAGTCGAAGACCCGAGCGAACCCCATCTCCTCGAACCGCGCCCGCGTGTCGTCCCAGTCGTCCTGCCCGACGGCGAGGTTGCCGCCGATGTAGGTCGGGACGTCGACGCCGGCCGCTGCGAGCCGCTCGTGGAAGCCCTCGCAGTCCTGGGCCGCGTGCCCGTAGAGCGAGGACACGAGTACAGCATCCGCGTCGTGGGTGCGCGCAGCGGCGACGAACTCTTCTTGGGACGTCTGGACGCCGAGGTTCACCACTTCGAACCCCGCCGCAGACAGCGCCTGTTCCAGTATCGTGACTCCGACGACGTGCGCGTCGGACCCGACGACGCCGAGGATGACTGTTCGCGGCATCGAGCGTGAGGTCCAGACTCTCGATGATAAAGATAATGATTCTTTATGATAATATCCATTAAGGACTTTCAGGGCCCTCTTTGGC
>JBDGSQ010000115.1:0-8235 GCA_042217455.1 Haloferacaceae archaeon
CTGCATACTCGTCTCTTCGTTCTCTTCCCTTACAACAGTTCATCCACCACCGCCGGTTCGACCAGGAGCAACATATTTAGGTATGTGCTATCCAGATGCAGACAACCATGTGTCTGGGCGTACCGGGTGAGGTCACGGAAGTGAACGGGCTACGCGCGACGGTCGATTTCTGGGGCGTCGAGAAGGAGGTGCGGCTCGACACCGTCGACGCTCCCGTCGAACCGGGCGATTTCATCCTGAACCACGTCGGGTTCGCCATCCGGCGAATCCCCGACGACGAGATCGACGAGACGATGACGCTCTACGAGTCGTTCATGGACGGCGACCCCGACGACATGTTGACCGAGGACGTGATGGACGAGATAGAGGCCGGCGGGTCGGTGCCCGCGAGCGCCGGCCTCCCGACCGACCCGGCGGACGAGGAACCGGCCGACGAAGACGACGCGGAGGACCTCCTGGAGGAACTCGACATCGATGTCTGAACCGAACCCCGACGCCGACCCCATCGGCGGCCCGACTGGCGACCTTCCGACCGGCAGCGGCGAGAACGAACTCGAGTTCCGCAACCCCGAGAAGGCGCGGGCCATCGCCGACAAACTCGAGGAGGTCGGCGACCAACTCGAGGACCCGCCGGCGACCATCATGCACGTCTGCGGGAGCCACGAGCAGTCCATCGCGAAGTTCGGCATCCGCTCGATGCTCCCCGACACCGTCCGGCTCATCATGGGCCCGGGCTGTCCGGTCTGCATCACCGACATGCCGGAGGTCGACGAGGCGGTCGCGCTGGCAGAACGGGGCGTGACCATCGCCACCTACGGCGACATGTTGAAGGTGCCCGGAACCGCGAAGTCGCTGGACGACGTCCGCGCCGAGGGCGCCGACATCCAGGTCATCTACTCGGCGGCCGACGTCGCCGACATCGCCCGCGAGGAAGAGGGCGAGGTCGTCTTCTTCGCGACCGGGTTCGAGACGACCGCCGCGCCCACGGCGGCCGTGATACAGTCGGACCCGCCGGAGAACTTCTCGGTGCTGTCTGCCCACAAGTACATCCCGCCGGCGATGGAGATCGTCGCGGAGATGCCCGACACGGACATCCAGGGATATCTCGCGGCCGGCAACGCGGCCACCATCACCGGGTCGGGCGTCTTCGAGGGACTGGTCGACCGCCACGGCCTCCCCGTCGTCGTGGGCGGGTTCGAGCCGCTCGACATCCTCGCGGGCATCACGAAACTCGTCGAGATGATCCGCGACGACGAGCGGGCCGTCGAGAACGCCTACCCGCGCTGTGTGACCCGCGAGGGCAACGAACCGGCACAGGAGCAGTTGTGGGAGGTGTTCGAGGCCGTCGGCGGCCAGTGGCGGGGCATCGCCCACATCCCGAACGCGACCCTCCGCCTGCGCGAGGACTACGCCGAGTGGAACGCCCGGGAGCGCTTCGACATCGACACGACCCACCTCCGGGAGGGGACTGCCTCGAAGCTCTCCCAGCAGTGCATCTGCGGGGACATCATGGCCGGCGTCGCCGACCCGACCGACTGCTCGCTGTTCGGCGAGGAGTGCACGCCGGAGGACCCCGTCGGCGCCTGTATGGTCTCCAGCGAGGGAACCTGCAAGATCTGGCACGAGTACGGCGGCCGTCCCGACATCTGACACTCACATGAGCGACACACCTGACTCGACCCCCGACGCGTTTGACGAGGAATTCGACGACGACGAGCGCGTCGGTCTCGAGCACGGTGCGGGCGGGGCGGCGATGCGCGACCTCGTCGGCGAGGTGCTGACCGCGGGCTTTCCCGACGACGACGCGACGGTCGGCCTCGCGGACCGCGACGACGGTGCGGTCGTCCCCGTCGGCGACGAGCACCTCGTCGTCACGACCGACAGCCACGTCATCCAGCCCCCGTTCTTCCCCGGGGGCGACATCGGCCGCCTCGCCGTCTCGGGGACGGTGAACGACCTCGCGGTGATGGGCGCGACCGACGTGCGGGCGCTGACGAGCGCGGTCGTCATCGAGGCCAACTACCCGAAGGCGAAGCTCCGGCGGGTCGCCGAGTCGATGGCCGCGACCTGCGAGGAGGCCGACGCCGCGGTCGTCACCGGCGACACGAAGGTGATGGGCAACGGCGAGATAGACGGCGTCGTCGTCAACACCACCGGCGTCGGCGTCGCCGAGCACCTCACGCCCGACTCGGGCCTCGACCCCAACGACGTGCTCGTCGTCACCGGCAACATCGGCCAGCACGGCATCTCGCTGCTTGCAGAACGCGAGGGGATAGAGTTCGGCGCCGACCTCGGCTCGGACGTCCAGCCGCTGAACGACCTGCTCGCCGAGGCGCTCGCCGTGGCGGGCGACGACGTGAAGGCGATGAAAGACCCCACGCGGATGGGCCTGGCCGGCGCGCTCAACGAGATGGCCGACAAGAGCGGCGTCGGCATCGAGGTCCGCAAGGACCGCGTCCCCGTGCCCACAGACGTGAAAGGCGCCGGCGAGATGCTCGGCCTCGACCCGTTCCAGATCGCCAACGAGGGCGTCGCCGTCCTCGGGGTCGCCCCACAGGCCGCCGAGGACGTGCTCGCCACGCTCCGCGACCGCCCGAAGGGCGCCGACGCCGCCGCCATCGGCAAGGCCATCGACGACCACCACGGCCGCGTGATTCTGGACACCGGCCTGGGCAACCGGTACCTCCGCGAGCCCGCGAAGGAACCCGCGCCGCGCATCTGCTGACGCACCTTTTTCCTCCTCGGGTGTCCTCGCTCGTTCGCTCGTTCGGGCGCGGGTGCAACGCTCGCTCCGCTCGCTGCGAGGACCACACGACCGCGGCGCTCGGCATCCGCGTCCCCCATATTTAGCACCCCTCAGTGTAGATCTCATCCTTTTCCCGTACGGCGATTTTTGCGATATGATTGATTAATTGATTCGACGGTTGAGTGGATCTGTGAGAATTTTCGCGCTGGCTCTCGGTCGTATCCTATGTAACTGTATCCATTCGATAGCCCCTGTACCAAGCATTTTCAGCAGTTTCAGTTTTCACTGGAGACCATCATCCGATGCGTACCCGATCTTGTTTAATTTCATATGAGAAAATAGCTAATTCCCAGACGGAAAATTGATTCAGTCACTTCTTGAGGGTGCTAAATATGAGGCGTCCGGTCCGACGACCCGGGTCCTCGTAGTGACTGTCGTCCCCGTGTCCAGGTCGACCGCACGCACTCGTACGGTCGAGCCTGTACTGACGTCCGACAGCTTCTCCGACACCGCTACGGGTTCCGGCACGACTCTCGCCGTCCGTGTACATTCATGTCGGGGACGGTTCTACGAGGTGTCATGGGCACCGACTCCGGCCACGGGCCACCGGAGTTGCGGACCGAGGCCGAGCGCGACGCGCTCGGGGCCGCGACCCGCTACGCCTCGACGCACGACCTGTCGACGCCGCCCGAGCGCGCCTATCTGGACGCGCTGCCAGCAGCCCGGTCGGTCGTCCTCCGCCCCCTGGTTCGGGGCCTACTCCGCGGGGATCCCGACGGCCTGCCGGACCCGGTCGTGGCCCACCGGTCGGTCGCCGCCAGCAGTCTGGAGTCGTCGCTCGCATCGACGGTCGAGGACGGGTCGTCCCCCCGGCGGTCGTCGGCGAGGGATTCCCGCCCGAATCGTCTCCCGAGTCGGTCGACCGGTTCGCGCTGCTGTCGTTCCCTGCCTCAGCGTCGGTCGTGGTCGCGCCAGTGTCCGCGGTTCACGGGTACGACCGGTTCCGCCTCGCCGACCCGGTGTCCGGTATACGCCCGACACGGACACCGAAACTCGCGTAGCGCATCCGGTCGACCTCGTGGCGCCCCTTGGCCGAGAGGGTGCGTTCCCCGACACAGACACCGAAACTCGCGTAGCGCATCCGGTCGACCTCGTGGCGCCCCTTGGCCGAGAGGGTGCGTTCCCCGACACAGACCAGGCCGAGCGCATCGAGGCCGAACTCGCCGAGAGCACCGCCAATCTCGCGCTGGCGCGACTCGCCTCGCGCGTCCAGGCGCGCCGGGTCCGGTCGGCCGACGCCGACGCCGGGGCGCTCCTCGCCGGTGACTCGCCGCTTGCCGGCGCCGACCCGGTGGCGACGCTCGAGCGCATCATGACCGACGGCCACCCGCTCCACCCGAGCGGGAAGATACGCCGCGGGATGTCGGCGGCCGACGGGCTCGCGTACGCACCCGAGTTCGTCGCGTCCATCGACCTGCACTTCGTCGCCGTCGCGACCGACCGAACGCTCCGGACGCGGGCCGAGACGGCGCGAGCGCCGCGCCCGCTCACCGACCACCTGTTCGACGCCTTCTCCGGACTCGAATTGTCGGTCTCGGCGGCGGTTCCGGCCGGGCGCTCTCCCGGGACCTACACCGTGATTCCGGTCCATCCCTGACAGTACCACCACGTCGTCCCGACGCGCTACGCGTCGGCTATCGCCGACGGGACGGTGGTCACGATTCCCGACTACACCCGCCCGGCGACGCCGCTGCTCAACCTCCGGACCGTCGTGCCCGACCCGGACGACGCGACCGGCAGCGAACCCGCGACTCCGCCGCCCCACTGCAAACTCGCCATCGGCGTCCGGACGACGAACGTCGAGCGGACGCTCTCGCCGCACGCGGTGTCCAACGGCCCCCGGGTGACGGACCTCCTCCGGACGATACTGCGCGACGACCCCGCCGTCTCCGAGCGCCTCGGCGTGCTCGCCGAGCAGGCCGCCGCGTGCTACTGCCCGCCCGGCGGTCCCCACCCCGACGGCGCGGCGTTCGACAACGCGCGCCACCTGTCGGGCCTCCTGCGCGAGAACCCCTACGCCCACCGACTCGTCGGCGAGCGGTCGCGGCCGATTCCCGCGTCGAGTCTCGTCGCGAAGTCGCCCGCGAGCGGCCGGCCGCTCGTCCGCGAGGTGATCGAGCGCTACGCCGATGCGAGCGGCGCAGGCGGGACCGACCTCGGCGACGCGACGCTCGCGTTCCTCCGCGAGTACGTCGATGCCGTCGTCCCCGGCCAGTTGCGACTCCTCTCGGGATACGGCGTCGCGTTCGAGTCTCACCTGCAGAACAGCTACGTCGTCTTCGGGGCCGAGGACTGGCGCCCGCGGGCGACGCTCGTCCGCGACCTCGGCGGCATCCGCGTCCACCACGGGCGGCTCGCCGAGCGCAGACTCGCGGTCGAGACCTACCCCGACTCGGACCTCGACGCCGACGGGCGAGGCGACCTCTACCGGAAGCTCTACTACGCGCTGTTCCAGAACCACCTGGCCGAACTGGTCGTCGCGCTCGTCACTGCCACTCCCGTCGAGGAGGCCGACTGCTGGACCCTCGTCGGCGAGTGCTGTCGCGACACCTTCGAGCGACTCCGTGCCGACGGGTCCGTGCCGGCACGACGCATCGAGCGCGACGAGGCGGCCCTGTTCGCGGAGCCGACCGTCCACAAGGCCCTGACAACGATGCGACTGCGGGGCAAGCGCCACGAGTACGTGACAGGCGAGGTGGCGAACCCGCTCGCGTCTCCACGCTCGGTCGCCGACTCCCACGTCGCACGCGTCCCGGGTGTCGGCTCGGACGCGGACGGGAACGCGGACGACGACGCGGGGACGACTGCAGGCGGGGACACGACTCCGGGGGCCGACGTGGAGTTCCCGGACGAGCGGCGGTGACGTCGGTTCGAGTGCACGCCTCGCCTTCGGGCCAGGAGGGTGTCACTGATAGTGGGTATCGTAACTGTCCATAGATTCTCGCCGCCCCGTGCGGGCAGGATTCTATGACGACTTGCGATCCACACTACGAGCGTCCGACGCACCTCGTTGGCTCGCCGACATCTCCTCGCGACGGACGAGCATGAGCACGCCGCTCGCGAGCATCAACAGCGCGAGCGCGACCATCCCGGCGTCCCAGTGCATCGCCATCGTCCCGCTCACGTCGCCCATGCCACCGGTGCCATCCATTCCGCCGTCCATCCCTCCACCGTCCATCCCGCTCATCCGCATCCCGGTGGCGGCCCAGGCCTGGAGGAGCAGCATCACGGCGGCGTAGCCGACCATCAGCGGCCCGCTCGCGTTCCCGAGGCGCGCGGCGGTCGGGGTCAGGAGGACGACGCCGTGGACGAGCGCGACGACGCCGACGAGGGCATCAGCCACGCGGCGACCGAGGCGTCCATCCGCCCTGCGGACGCGCTCAGGCCGATCAGGACGGCGTATCCACCCGAGACAACGGCGATGGCGCTCGCGTAGATCCGGCCTGTCGAGACGCGCCCGTCGTCGTCGCTCATCGTCCCGGTTCCGGTTCCGGTTCCGGCGTTCATCGTTCCGGTATCGGTGGTTTCGGCGTCGGTGGTCGCGGTGTCGGTCGCGTTCTCCGCCTCGTCTGCGGTGTCGTCTCCGTCCATGGTCACGTTCACCTCTCCTCGAACTCGGGGTCGCGCTTCTCGAAGAACGCCTCGATGCCCTCCTCGAAGTTGCGGCCCTCGGCGATGCGCGCGAGCTGGGTGAGTTCGGTGTCGAGGTGGGGGTCGAGCTGGTCCATCCCGGCGGCGTCGTTGATGAGCCCCTTGGCGACGCCGTAGGCCTCGGTCGGTCCGTTCGCGAGGTCTGTCACGATGTCGTCGACGCGCTCGTCGAACTCCTCGGTCGGGAAGACGTCGTTGACCAGGTCCATCTCCACGGCCTCCTCGGCCGACAGGCGCGGCGAGCGCAGCATCAGCTCCATCGACGTCCGGAACCCGACCAGTCGGGGGAGGAAGAACGTCGAGGACTCGGCGCCCGTCAGCCCGGTCTTGTGGTAGGCCCACTCGAAGCTCGCGTCCCCGGAGGCGTAGACCAGGTCACAGGACATCGCGATGCCGAACCCGCCGGCGGCGGCGACGCCGTCGACGGCCGCGACGAACGGCTTGGGCGCCTTGCGGATCTCGGAGATGGCGCTGTGGACGTACTCGAGCATCTGCTTGAACGAGCGGCCGTAGCCCTCCACGTCGCCCTCCTCTTTGGCGTCGGGCAGGAGGTAGGAGAGCTCCTCGTCGTCGCCACCCTCGTAGATGTACCGGAGGTCCACCCCGCTGCAGAAGACGTCGCCGGTCCCCTGGATGACGCCACAGCGCACGTCGTCGTCGCGGGCCAACTGGAGACCGGCTTTCCGGAAGTCCTGTGCGGTCTCGACGTCGAAGGAGTTGAAGTGGTCGGGGCGCTCGATCGTGAGGCGACCGACGCCGTCCTCGACCGTCAGGTCGATGTGTTCCATCTCCGGGCTCATGTCCGTGGGTTGCCCGAGCGTCGTAAAGTCCTTTTGTCTGTCCGCGGCTACTGTCGGGCGTCATGGGTAGCACGCGCGCGGAACCGCTCGTCGACGCAGACGCCGACCGTCCGATTCGCGTCGCCGTCCTCGCCTCGGAGGGCGACGCCCGACTCCGGTACTTGCTGGAGGACGACCCCGACCACGGCGAGACCTACGAACTCGTCGGCGGGTTCGTCAACGCCGGCGAGAGCGCGGCCGCGGACCTCCTCGAGGACCACGGCGTCCCCGTCGAGACTCGCGACATCCACGACTTCTACGACGAGCGGGGCGCCCCGCTCTCGGACATGGACGTGCGGCGCGCGTTCGACGAGCGCGTCGCCGAGACGCTGGCGGGGTACGACCCCGACCTGGTGGTGCTCTCGGGCTACCTCCACGTGGTGACCGCCCCCGTGCCCGACCGCTTTTTCCCCCGCATCGTCAACGTTCATCACGGCGACCTCACGGTCCGCGACGAGTCGGGAGAGCCGGTCTACACCGGCCTGAACGCCGTCGAGGACGCCGTGCGCGCGGGCGAGGCGAGCACCCACGAGACGACCCACCTCGTCACCGAGGACGTCGACCGGGGGCCGCTCGTCGCGCGCTCCCGGCCGTTCACGATCCACCGCGACCTCGTCGCAGACGTCCGCGAGCGCGGCGCCGAGGACGTGCTCTCTGCCTACGTCTACGCCCACCGCGCGTGGATGATACGCGAGGGCGGCGGGCCGACTCTGGCGAAGACCATCGACCTCGTCGCCGACGGGCGCGTCGCCTACGACCCCGACGAGGGCGCGACGTACGTCGACGGCCGGCGTGGCTACTACCAGCTCGGCGAGGGCGTGGTCGTCCCCGGGGCCGGGCGGCCGGTCGAGGACTGACCGCGACGGCGGAGCGGTCGGCTACGTCCCCTCGAAGCGAACGTCGGCCAGGCCCAGATACGGGGGCGCGTCCCCGTCGAAC
>JBDGSQ010000099.1:0-6174 GCA_042217455.1 Haloferacaceae archaeon
AAAGGTAGACAACACTTATGTATGCACTACGGCCAAGTTTCGAGTAGACAACCGCGATGGTTCGCAAAAAGAAGCTCAGCCCGAGTGGTGCCAAAGACGAGAACGGGGAGTACCACAACGTGCACGTCAACCTCCACGAGGACGAACTCGCCGTCGCAGGCATGGAGATCGGCGACGAAGTGTTCGTACGGGTCCGCGACGGCAAGATCATCATCCAGAAAGCAGACGCGAATGACGTAGAGCACGACTTCTGAGGACGTTTCCAGCGCGGCGTGACGAAGACGGCTGAGCGAGCCGCCGGTTCGTCGCTTTCATGCCCCCGTACCGGGTCAGTACGCACGTGAGACTCTACGACCTGGTTCGACCGGTACTGTTCACGCTCCCGGCCGAGACGGCGAACCGGACCGTCCACCGGCTGTTGCAGGGCGCACAGCACACGCCGGTAGAGGACGCCGTGCGGTCGCACTACGCCGTCGAGGACGACAGGCTCGCCGTGGAGGCGTTCGGGCAGACCTTCGACAACCCGGTCGGCGTCGCCGCCGGCTTCGACAAGAACGCGGAGATTCCGTCGATGCTGACCGCCTTCGGCTTCGGCCACGTCGAGGTCGGCGGCGTCACCGCCGAGGGCCAGCCGGGGAACCCGCGCCCGCGACTGTTCCGCCTCCGAGAGGACGAGGCGCTTGTCAACCGGATGGGGTTCAACAACGACGGGGCGGACCGCATCGGCGCGCGCCTCGACGACCAGCCCCTCCCGGACGCCCCCGTCGGCGTCAACATCGGCAAGTCGAAGTCGACGCCGCTCGACGAGGCCGCGGACGACTACCTGTACACGTACGAGCGCGTCGCCGACGCGGGCGACTACTTCGTCGTCAACGTCTCCAGTCCGAACACGCCGGGCCTCAGAGACCTCCAGAACCGCGACTCGCTCGAGGAGATACTCGGGACGCTCGCCGACGCGGGCGCGTCGCCGCTGCTCGTGAAGCTCTCGCCGGACCTCGCCGACGCGGCCGTCGAGGAGGCCCTCGACGTCGTCGACGACCTCGACCTCGACGGGGTCATCGCCACCAACACCACCACCGACCGCCCGGAGACGCTCAGAAGCGAGAAGCGAACCGAGTCGGGCGGCCTCTCCGGCAAGCCCATCGAGACGCGCGCGACCCGGATGATTCACTTCATCGCGGAGCGCACCGACGTGCCGATAATCGGCGTCGGCGGCGTCTCCGACGCCCGCGGGGCGTACAACAAGATTCGCGCGGGCGCGAGCCTCGTCCAGCTGTACACCGCGTTCGTCTACGAGGGGCCGAGCCTCGTCAGCGACATCAACCGCGACCTGCTGGAACTGCTCGAACGCGACGGGTTCGACAGCGTCGAGGACGCCGTCGGAGCGGACCGCTGAGACGGCGGCCGTGTGCGGAAAATCGGGTCGGCGTCGTTACTCGTTTCGGACGACGACGACGGCGTCTTCGGTCTCTACCATCTCGCCCTCGCCGGTGTAGCGGCGTTCCTCCTCTATCTCGAACATCTCGGCGTCGAGTTCCTCGCCGGCGGCGACGAGGCGCCCGTCGACGACCTCGTACTCGCCCGCCTCGATGGCGGCCTCGATGTCCGGGACCGCACTGCCGAAGGCGGGGCCGACCGTCGCGTAGTCGAGGTCGACGCCGGTGACGACCGACTCGACGGCAGGTTCCTCGGTGAGGTGTTCGAGCGACGCGACGTGCATGACGCGGCGGACGTCCTCCTCGAAGCCGGCGATGTGGCCGTAGACCTCCACCGTGTCGAGCGGCGCGTTCATCGAGAGCTGGTGGTCGGTCTTGTACTTCCGCAGGGCGCTGACGACCTCCATCGCCGTCCGACCGGCCTCGAGGTCGGCGTCGAGGCCGAGCGGCTCGGGCCAGTCGGCCCGGTGGACGCTCCCGGCGTCGTACATGTCCCGCCAGAGCTCCTCGGTGACGTGCGCGAGGATGGGCGCGAACAGCTTGAGGAAGCGCCGGTGGGCGGTCTGGAGCGTGTAGACCGCAGAGCGGTCGCCGACGTCGTCGTCGCCGTCGCGGATGCGCTGTTTGGCGATCTCGAGGTAGTCGTCGCAGAACGTGTGCCAGAAGAAGCTCCGGAGGCTGTCGCGGGCCTTCGAGAACTCGTAGTTCTCGAACTTCGCGGTGACGAACTCGATCTCGCGGTCGAGTTCGGCCAGCAGCCAGCGGTCGAGCTCCTCGAGGTCCGGCCGGTCGAGGCGCTCCTCGGGGGTGAGTTCGTCGACGAGTTTCGAGGCGTTCCAGAGCTTCCGGAGGAGCTTCTCGCCCGCCCGGAGCCCCTTCTCCTTGTAGGGGAGGTCGTCGCCGACGGCGCTGCCGGCGCTCCAGTAGCGGGCGGCGTCGACGGGGTACTGCTCCAGCACCTCGTCGGGCGAGACGATGTTCCCGAGCGACTTCGACATCTTGATGCGGTTCTCGTCGAGGACCATCCCGTTTATCATCACGGAGTCGAACGGCACCTCGCCGGTGTGCTCGTAGCACTTCACGACGGTGTGGAACAGCCAGAACGAGATGATGTCGTGGCCCTGCGGACGGAGGTCGAACTGGTAGAGTTCGGGGTGCTCCATCCGGAACTCGCCGGCCTCCTCGTCCCAGTCCCACCCGGCGTTGATGAGCGGCGTGAGCGACGACGTCGCCCACGTGTCGAAGACGTCGTCCTCGGGGACGAACTCGTCGTGGCCGCACTCGGGGCACTGCTCGACCGGCGGGTCGTCGGAGAGCGGGTCGACCGGAATCTGCTCGCGCGCCGCGATGACCTCGTGGTCGCACTCCGCGCAGTACCAGACGGGGAAGGGGATGCCGGAGGAGCGCTGCCGGGAGATAGACCAGTCCCACTGGAGCCCCTCGATCCAGTTTCTGTACCGGGTGAACATCTTCTCGGGGTACCAGTCCATCGACCGCCCGGCCTCGAGGTACTCGTCTGTCTTGTCGAGCAGTTCGACGTACCACTGCTCGGTGACGAGAAACTCCACGGGCGTCCCGCAGCGCTCGTGGACGTTGACCGTGTGGACGATGTCGCGGCGGTCGAGCAGATACCCCCCGTCGTCGAGGTCGGCGACGATGGCCTCGCGGGCCTCCGCCGAGTCCAGCCCCCGGTACGCGCCCGCCTGCTCGGTCATCGTGCCGGACTCGTCGATGGCGATGCGGAGCGGGAGGTCGTGGGCCTGGTACCACTCGATGTCGGTCTGGTCGCCGAAGGTACAGCACATCACGACCCCGGACCCGGTCTCCAGGTCGACGCGCTCGTCTTCGAGGATGGGGACCTCCTGTCCGAAGAGGGGCACGCGGGCCTCCTCACCGACGAGGTCCTCGTTCTCGTCGTCGTCGGGGTGGACGAAGACGGCGACGCAGGCGGGCAGGAGCTCCGGCCGCGTCGTGGAGATGGTGAACGTCTCGTCTGCGTCGACCACGTCGAAGGCGATGTCGTGGAAGTGCGAGTCGCGCTCGTCGTCTTCGGTCTCGACCTGCGAGATGGCCGTCTCGCACTCGGGACACCAGATGGCCGGGGCGCGCTGGCGGTACTCCCGGCCCTGCTCGTAGAGGTCGACGAACGAGAGCTGCGAGACCCGCTGGACCTCGGGGGAGATGGTCTGGTAGGTCTGGTCCCAGTCGATGGAGATGCCGAGCGCCTGCATCTTCTCCGTGAACTCGGCCTCGTAGTTCTCACAGACCTCCCGGCACATCTGCTGGAACTCCCGCCGCTCGTAGTCCTGGTGGCGGACGTCCAGTTCCTCCTCGGTCAGTCGCTCCGAGGCGATGCCGTTGTCGTCGTAGCCGAACGGGAAGAAGACCTCCCGGCCGCGCATGCGGTTGAACCGGGCCACGAAGTCCTGGAGCGTGAACCCGTAGACGTGCCCCCAGTGGAGGCTTCCGGATACCGTCGGCGGCGGGGAGTCGATGGAAAAGACGGTGTTCGGGTCGACTGCTCCCTCGTAGGAGTAGAGGTTCTCCTCGACCCATCGCTCCTGCCACGTGGGTTCGACGGTCTCCGGGTCGTATTCTCCGCTCGGCATTCTCAGTCTGCTGTTGCACCCGCTGTGCTGTTAAATAACTCGGTTGACCGGGGCGTCCCGGCGTCTCCGGGCGCGCGGCCGCCCGCGGCGGCGACTCCCGCGCGCGGTCTCACTCGATGGCGGCGAAGCCGCGTTCGAGGTCCTCGAGGAGGTCCTGCCCGTCTTCGATGCCCACGGACATCCGGAGCAGCGAGTCCGAGATGCCGAGTTCGTCGCGCTCGGCCTGCGAGAGCGGCGAGTGGGTCATGCTCGCCGGGTGCTCGATCAGCGACTCGACGCCGCCGAGGCTGACCGCGAGCGGGAAGTACTCGAGCGAGGCGACGAACTCCTCGACCGCCGGGAGGTCGGCGTCGAGTTCGAACGAGAGGACGCCGCCGTAGCCGGACATCTGGCGGGCCGCGAGGTCGTGCTGCGGGTGGCTCTCCAGCCCGGGGTAGTAGACGTCCGAAACCATCGGGTGGTCGTCGAGGAACTCCGCGACGGCCGTCGCGTTCGACTCGTGGCGCTCCATCCGGAGCGGGAGCGTCTTGGTCCCGCGCAGGACGAGGAAGGCGTCGAACGGCGAGAGCATGCTCCCCATCCCGACCTGCTGGAGGAAGCCGACCTCGTCGACCAGCTCGGCGTCGTTGGTGACGACGGCCCCGCCGATGGAGTCGGAGTGGCCGTTGAGGAACTTCGTGGTGCTGTGGACGACCACGTCGGCCCCGAGCGCGAGCGGTTGCTGGAAGACGGGGCTGACGAAGGTGTTGTCCACGCCGAGGAGGGCGTCGTGCTCGTCGGCGACCGCCGCGATGGCCTCGATGTCACAGAGGCGCATCAGCGGGTTCGTCGGCGACTCCATCCAGACGAGTGTCGTCTCCGGGCGCATCGCGGCGGCCACGTTCTCCGGGTCGCGGGCGTCGACGAGCGAAACGTCCACGTTCAGCCGGTCCGCGAACAGCCGGTGCAGCATCGACTTGGTGCCGCCGTAGAGGTCGTCGAAGGCGACGACGTGGTCGCCGGGTTCGACGGTCGCCATGACGGTGGCGACGATGGCGGCGGTCCCCGAACTGAACGCCAGCCCGTACTCGCCGCCCTCGAGGGCGGCCAGCCGGTGCTCCAGCGCGTTCCGGGTCGGGTTCGAGAGGCGCGAGTAGAGGAAGTCGCCGTCGTCGGGTTCGAGGTCGTCGAGGGTCGACTCGGGGTCGATTCCCTCGACGGCGTAGGTCGAGGCGAGGTGGATCGGCACCGTGACGTCCCGGCCCCGCATCGGGTGCGCGCCGTGTTCGCCGTGGGTGACGGCTATCGTGTCGAATCTGGGGAGCTCGCGGTCCATAGTTTACTGGACGAACGCCCACCGAGAAGAAACTTTCTTTCACGTACATCACACAATGAGGCAATATAATAGATTAATTCAAAAATATAACCCGAAGTGATTTCCCGACCGTCGAGCCGGCCCGAACCGGCGACCGTCGCAGGGACCACAACGGTGATGGTGCGGCCGCCACCCACTGAGGCCATGTCGCTCGGCTCTCCCCGGGACCTCTTTGCGGTGGCCAACCCCCGCGAGGTCGGACTCGTCACGGTCGCTCACGGGGTCAACGAGTTCTACAGCGTGGCCCTCCCGCCGATTCTCCCGCTTCTCGTGACCGACTTCGACGTCACCTACGGGGAGGCGGGCGCGCTCCTCACCGTCTTCTTCGTCATGTACTCGGTCTTTCAGCTCCCCGCGGGCGTCGTCGCCGACCGGGTCGGCCAGCGTCTCCTCCTCGCGGCCGGGATGGTCGTCCTCTCGCTCGGCCTCCTCGTCTCCAGTCTCGCGCCGAACTACGAGACGCTCGTCGCGGGACAGGTCGTCGCCGGCATCGGCGGCAGCACCTACCACCCTGCGGGGATGTCGCTGGTCAGCGACATCGAGACGGACGAGACCGAGGGGAAGGCGATGGGTATCCACGGGCTCGGCGGCGTCACCGGGACGGCCCTCGCGCCCGCCCTCGTCGGCGGCCTCGCGGCGCTCTACGACTGGCGACTCGCACTCACCGCCGCCGCCGGCGTCGGCGTCGTCTACGCCCTCGTCTTCTTCGTCCTGTTCCCGGCCGACGCCGGCGGCGACGAGGACGCCGAGGCGGAGCGCGACGACCCGAACGCCG
>JBDGSQ010000099.1:6274-8110 GCA_042217455.1 Haloferacaceae archaeon
GCGGGAACCGAAGCGGCTGAAAGCGCGGGAACCGAAGCGGCTGACGGTGGTCCGGACGGCGGAGACCACGAACACGCGGGCGCGCCCGGGGGCGACCGGACGCCCGGGGTCGTCGCGGCCGCGCGGCGCGGGATAGAGCGGGTGGTGAACGTCCCCCTCGCCGGGTGGGTGGCCGTCCTGTTCGTGACGAACCTGTTCATCTCGCTCGAACTCGGCGCAGTCCGGACGTTCGCCACCTCCTATCTCTTCGAGCGCACCGGCGGGTCGACCGTCGAGGCCAACGCCATCTTCTTCGTGATGCTCGTGGGCGCGGGCATCGCCTCCGTCGGCGCGGGCCACCTCGCGGACCGCGCGGACCGCACGCTCATCGGCTTCGGCGCGATGGCGGCCGCGGCGGTGGTGCTGACCGCGACGGCGCTGGTCCCCCCGAGCGTCCCGGTGCTGGTCGGGTGGTTCTTCCTGCTCGGCCTGCTCTCCTACGCGGTCTACCCGGCGATGAACGCGACCATCTCGGCGTACTCCGAACGGGAGTTCAGCGGGAGCCTCTTCGCGGTGATGCTCACCGCCGGGTCGCTCGGGGGCGCAGTCGGCCCCGTCGGGGTCGGCGTCGTCGCAGAGCGCGTGGGCATGACCGTCGCGTTCCCCGGCGTGGCCGTCGTCGCGGCGGCGGCCGCCCTGATGTTTCTGGTCGTCCGGCGGCTCTGAGTCCGGGCTCCCTCGGCCCGACTCCGGTTCGGATTCGTCCCCGGCCCCCCGTCTCACCGGATTTTCAGCGCCTGAAACCACTGTCGGGAGTTTACGTCAACCAGTCACGATGTACTAGTCGATGACGACAACAGCCCGACAACTCGACGCCGCTCGTTCCGAAGACGTGGTGGTCCGGATCACCGAGGCGGTCGCGGCGTCCTCGGGCGACGATCCGCTGGCGCTCCCCCCGCTCGGGAACGCCGTCGACGTCGAGGCGATCGAGGCGCTCGTCGACGACGGCAGCCTCCGCGACCTCACGTTCACGTACCACGGCCACCGGGTCACGGTCGACGGCGACGGTCGCGTCCGGGTCTCCCGTACCGACCGGTAGAGTGCCCAGACCGTCCCGCTCGGGTCGAAACGCCGCTCGCTGCCGGCTGTCGCAGCGAACGGTGCGTCGGTCGTCGGTCTACGCCAGCGCGTCGAGTCTGAACTCGAAGGCGGCGACGGGCACTTCGAGGTCGTGTTCGACGAGGACCCGTGGGTGGAGTTCGCCGACGACGCCGACGGACTCGCCGTCGACGACCACCTCGGCGGCCCGGCCGTCGATGAACGAGGAGTGGTCGGTCGCGGGCGTCTCCAGGTCGACGTCGTAGTCGGCACAGAGCGCCTGCAGGCGCGCCTTCGCGTCCTCGTAGGAGGCGTCGTGGCGGGCGAGCGCCGCCGCGACGGTCCGGTGTTCGGTGACGTGGGTGTCCGCTGCCTCGTCGTACGCGGCGGCCAGTCCGATCTCGGCGACGTCCTGCGGGTACGAGCGGTGGGTGTTGTTCTCCAGCACCATCACGAGCGACGGGAGCGCCCACGTCCGGAGCATCGTGTAGTCCTCGCTGTAGGGTTCGGTGATGGTGACCGGGTCGCCGCCGCCGACGGCGTCCGACCCGGGTTCGACGCCCATCCGCCCGTAGTTCTCGGCCTCGCTTATCATGTGGAAGTCGAGCAGGTCCTCGAAGCCGAGGCCGACGAGGCTCGTCCGGACCGCGTCCTCCAGTTTCGAGCGGTCGTGTCGCCCGCCGACGGTGCCGATGTCCGGGTACCGCGGTTCGAGGTCGTTGAAGCCGTAGGCCCGCCCCACGTCGTCGACGAGGTCCA